>JASHQD010000354.1 GCA_030037755.1 Terriglobia bacterium | reverse complement strand
TCATCTGCCGGCCCTGCGTCGTATCATTGCTCGCCACCGGGTTGGCCGATCCGAAGCCCTGTGACGTTATGGAATCCGGAGACACTCCCTGCGACACCAGGAGGTTCCGCACCGCCTCGGCGCGCTTGTCGGACAACGTCTGATTCACCTCGTCGGTGCCCGTGCTGTCGGTATAGCCATCGACTTCCACCTTCAGCCCGGGATAGGCCAGCAGGACGCCGGCCATCTTGGCGAGAGCCATCTTGGCCTCGTTCGTCAGCTGATAGTGTCCGGTCGCGAAAAGCACGTCGGACATGCGGACCACGAGCCCGCGGCTGGTGTCCTGCGTCTGCAGGATGGCGTTGAGCTGCTGCAGCAGGCGAGCGCGCATCTGTTCGGCCTGCTGCTCGGCCTGTTGAGCCTGCTGTTGGGCCTGCTGTGCCGCCTGAGCAGCCTGGTCGGCCTGTTGCTGGGCCTGCTGCTGCTGCGCCTCGGCCTGTTGCTGCGCCGCCTGCGCCTGTTGCTGGGCGGTTTCGGCTTGGGCGCGCGCCTGAGCGTCAGCCTGCGCCTGAGCCTGGGCCTGCTCAGCCTGCGCTTGAGCCTGGGCTGCCTGGGCTTGAGCATCCGCAGCCTGCTGTGTCAACTCGGCCTGGTGTTGTGCCTCGACTTTGCCGAGCGAGATCAGGCGTGCGTCTTCGGCAAGCTGGACGGATTCGCGCGCTTCGCTGATGACGTCTTTCTTCTCGCCCTTGTGCTCCTCGCCCGCCTCGGCGTTCTGCAGATCGAGTTCGGCCCGGTTCAGCGTGTCGGCCGACATCTGATCGGCGCCCGCCCACTTGGCGATACGGATCGCGTTCTCGGCTTCGTAGATGTCAAGAGGAGCTTCGCCCTTGATCGGGAACGGTGTCAATTCGTTGCTGGCAACATTGGTGACGTATGAGCCGCGCTTCAGCAGTTCGTATTTCGCGTTCACCTGCTCGATCGTCCCCGTTGTGTCGCTTCGCACTTCGTTCTCGGCGACCACCATATCGCTCGGACGTGTTACCGCAAAGTACGGCTCCGCGGTTACGAGCAGCGCGAACGTCTGGAGGTCCGAGGCCGCTTCGATGTCAGCGTTGCCGTCGTGATTCGGAATGATTTCGCCCAGATTCGTCGGACGCCCATCAGGAGTGATTGCCCATAGCACGTAGGTCAGGTAAGGAGGTCCGAATTGCGTCGCTGCCGGCGTGAGATGCTTGAAGTTCGCGCGGATGCGCGTGGAGCCCTGCTTGTTTTCGACGGTCGCATCTCCCTTCGCGCCGGCCAGCAGACTCGTGCCGCCGAAAGCGATGTTCGTCGACTCCCGATTGCGGTAATTGATCGCCGTGACGGTGCGCGCGATCACCTGGATTTTGAAGATCGCCACGGTGCCGTCAGGCAGTCGATCGTGTTCCGTCGGCCCTGCCTGACTCTGGTCCAACTGGTCCTGCGGAGTCTGAGCCCACAAACCCGCGGCGCAGATAGTGGCGAGCATCGTGAAGTATAGAAAGGTCTTGCCCATGTGTTGCCTCCCTGTTTCTCTGCACGAGGCAGAAGCTTGCAACTCAACCGGCTCGCTTCTAGCGAGCATCGCGTTGTCCCCTGGGAACCACCCAATGGGCTGTGGACCGCAATCTGCTTGCCGGACTGCTTTGCTATCGATTAACTTGCGTGGATCCAGCGAGATTGGCCATTTCGTGGTGGCCCTGGCCGGGCCTCTTCGCAGCCCGGTTCTGGAGTAAGAATTACATGTTCGGCGGCAGTGGGCGCATCGTGATCCGCATTTACTTTCCTGCACACTTTGTATTGTGAGGTTCGATTATTTCTCGCCTCGGTCGGTGGGAAATGACATCTCGGCGGCTGTTAGGTGATAGGATTTTCGACCCGGCATTTCGACCGGTCGCCGAGCTGGTCTGAGCGGTACCGGTGCCCGAATCAGAACCCGATCGTGGAGGGAGACTCATATGATCCGAAAGTTCGCGCAGCGTCCGGACGGCGCGGCGCTGGGATTGGCTACGTTTGTAGCTTTGGTTTTGTTCGCCGTTGCGCCGGGCGCGCACGCCCAGGCGGCTCCGCCCGTCAGTCTCAACCAGATCAGCAGCGACCCGTTCACCAACAGCACCAGCCAGCACGCCACCGAAGTGGAGCCTGACACCTTCTCGTTCGGATCCACGATCGTCGCCACTTTCCAGCAAGGCCGATTCTACGATGGTGGCGCTTCCGATATCGGATACGCGACGTCGCTCGATGGCGGCGCCACCTGGACGCAAGGCTCGCTTCCCGGCATCACGAACATCCAGGGGACGGGTAATCCCTACGATCGCGACAGCGATCCCGCGGTAGCCTATGATCCCAAGCACGGCGTGTGGCTGATTTCCTCGCTGCCCATTGTCGACAGCAACTCGGAGATTCCGGCCGTGATCGTCAGTAGTTCCACGGACGGCATCAACTGGAACAACCCCGTGTCCGTCACCGGCCCTGTCGTCAGCTCCGACAAGGACTGGATCGTGTGCGATTCATGGTCGAGCAGCCCGTATTACGGCAACTGCTATGTGGAATGGGACAATCCCGCCACCGGCGATGGGGTCATGATGAGCACCTCCACGGACGGCGGCCAGACCTGGGGCGCGGCGCTGCATCCCGCCAGCGCCTATGGACTCGGCGGCCAGCCCGTTGTCCAGCCCAACGGGACCGTGGTGGTGCCGTTCGAGGGCAACGGCATCCAGGTCTTCAGTTCGGCCAACGGCGGAGCTAATTGGAGCAAGACGACGATCATCTCGACAATCAGCGACCACCTCGACGCGGGGAACATCCGCAGCGGTCCCCTGCCTTCGGCGACGGTGGACGGCGGCGGCACGGTTTACGTGGCCTGGGAGGACTGCCGCTTCCGGGCCAACTGCGCGGAGAACGACATCGTTTTCAGCACCTCTTCGAATGGCACCACCTGGACGGCGCCCGCGCGCGTCCCCGAGGATCCGGTCACGAGCACGGTTGACCACTTCATTCCCGGGCTCACCGCCGATCCGGCCACGTCAGGAGCCACGGCGCACGTGGCGCTCACCTATTATCAGTATCCGAAGACGAGCTGCACCGTCAGCACCTGCATCCTGCAGGCGGCGTACATCTCATCGACCGACGGCGGCTCGACGTGGAGCGGGCCCACGCTACTGGCGCCCGGCATGAAGCTCACGTGGCTCGCCGATACAGACCTCGGCTACATGGTCGGCGACTACATCTCGACCTCATTCGTGAATGGCAAGGCTTTCGGCGTGTTTGCGGTCGCCAGGGCGAAGACGGGGAGCACTTTCAACGAGGCGATGTTCACCACGGCCTCGGGTTTAACCTTGGACGAGACTGGCCCGCGATTCAGTTCGGCCGGTGAGGAGCCTGTCCCCAACGCCAAATCCGACCACGCCCGGCGCTGGGAACAGGAAGAACGCAGACCGCGTCCTCCTCACGCGAAAAAGGTCGCTAAAAAGTAGGTCGAGACAGAGGCGAGAGACGAGAGACAAGGAACAAGCGGCCCAGTGGAGAGCCCTTGACGTTCGAGCGGTTGAGCCTGCTGGGGTGAACTGGCGTGGCCGCGATTGGGATCCCTGCTGCCGTCATTCCAGGCCAGCCACACCAGCCAATTGGGCGAACATGACATGATCGTGACCTTTTTCTCTCGTCGCTGCGTCTCGCGTCTCTCATCCGCCGCTGCTTCTGATTTCTGACTTCTGATCTCCAGGTTTTGCTCGCCGCTGGCCACTAGCGACTCTCCGTATTGACTTTCCCACTCAAACGTATTCTCATCTGTTTTTGTAACTATCTCGTTTCCTGGAGTAACGGGTTGGTTAAACCGAGACGAAACATCCACCTGCAGTCGCTTGCTCTCCAGAAATCACCCACCGGCATCGCGGGCCTCGATGACGTCACGTACGGCGGATTCCCGAAAGGCCGCCCGACGATCGTCTGCGGCGGCCCCGGATGCGGCAAAACGATGCTCGCGGTCGAATTCCTGGTCCGCGGCGCCATGGACTATGACGAACCGGGCGTCTTGATCGCCTTCGAGGAAACGCCCGAGGACCTGGCGCAGAACGTATCTTCACTCGGTTTCGACCTGAACCGCCTGATCGCCCGGAAGAAACTCTTCCTCGACTACGTCCGCGTGGAGCGCGCGGAGATTCAGGAAGCGGGTGACTACGACCTGGAAGGGCTCTTCGTGCGGCTGCAGAGCGCCATCGAGGCGGTAGGAGCGAAACGCGTGGTGCTCGACACCCTCGAGGCCCTGTTCAGCGGTTTCTCGAATCTCGGCATATTGCGGGCTGAAATCCGGCGTCTTTTCCGCTGGTTGAAAGACCGCGGTATGACCACAGTCGTTACCGCGGAGCGTGGCGAAGGTACCTTGACGCGGCACGGGCTCGAGGAATACGTCTCGGACTGCGTCATCCTGCTCGACCACCGTGTTGTCGACCAGGTTTCTACGCGCCGCATACGGGTGGTGAAGTACCGCGGCACGCTTCATGGCGCAAACGAGTATCCTTTCCTGATCGACGAAAAGGGAATCTCGGTTCTGCCCATCAGCTCGCTTTCGCTCAAGCATGAGGCTTCGACGGAACGGGTATCCAGCGGAATCCCTGACCTCGACCAACTGCTCGAAGGGAAGGGGTTCTACCGCGGCAGCACAATTCTGGTTTCCGGAATGGCCGGCAGCGGGAAGACGAGCATTGCGGCGCATTTTGCCGACAGCGCCTGCCGGGGCGGCAAGCGCGTTCTTTATCTGGCCTTCGAAGAATCCGAGAACCAGCTGGTCCGCAACATGCGTTCGATCGGAATCGATCTCAAGCCCTGGATTTCGAAGGACCTGCTCCGCTTTCACGCGGCCCGGCCGACGCAGTATGGATTGGAAATGCACCTGGCTCGCATTCACAAGCTGGTGGAGCAGATCAAACCGCATCTTGTCATCGTGGATCCGATCACAAATCTGCTGCTGTCGGGTACCCAAAGGGAAATCCAGGCGATGCTGGTGCGGCTGATCGACTATCTGAAGTCTCGCCGCGTGACGGCGATGCTCAGCAGCCTGACGGCGGGCGCCAACCTCGAAGCGGCCGAACAGTCGCAGGTCGGCATTTCTTCGCTCATCGACACCTGGATTCTGCTGCGCGACATGGAGACCAACGGCGAACGCAATCGCGGACTCTACGTCGTGAAGTCGAGGGGCATGGCGCACTCGAACCAGGTGCGCGAGTTTCTGCTCACCCGCAAGGGTGTAAGACTGGTCCCTGCCTATCTTGGATCCGGCGGCGTGCTGACCGGCTCGGCCCGCGTGGCCCAGGAGGCTCGTGAAAAGGCCGAGGCCCTCGCCCGGCAACAGGAAATCGAGCAGCGCGCGTACGAATTGGAGCGCAAACGGCGTGCCCTGGAAGCACAGATCGTCGTGTTGCGTGCCGAGTTTGAAGCTGAAGCGGGCGGCGTGGAACGATTAGTCGTTCAGGACAAGGCGCGTGAGTCGCAACTCGATGAAGACCGTGTCGACATGGCGCGCAGCCGCGGCGCCAACCGCCGGTAGGCGGTAGCGCCGCCCTTCAGGCGGGCATCTGCCAGCTTTGTCTTGACCTTGCTGTAGCGGCGCTACAGCAGAAATCCCCATCAGAGCGTTTTCAGGAACGCGATCAGCGCTGCCTTGTCTTCGCGGGAGAGGTCCAGGCCATACTCGTGGCCCGGCACGGCGCGATGAGTGACCCCGTAGCCCTTGAATCCAGTCGGCACGTAGCCGTTGAGCAAGCGATCAGGATCGAACCAATCTTCGAGGGTGGCGCAGGAACCGTCGTGGGGGAACATACCGCGGTACCAGACGCCGCGCAGCGACGGCACTTTGTAGAAACCTGTGCCACGCCGGGTCTTGAGGGCCAGCGTTGGGTCGGTGTGCAGCGAAACCGGCAGGATGTCAAAGTCCTTCAACCCGTCCGACGGCGGCGTAAAACCGTCGGCAGGCGTCAGACGGTTATTCGTATAGAGCGGCGGCGTATGACAGCGCGCACAGTCTTCTCTTGCGAATACCTGCTGACCCCGGGCTGCAAGAGCGCCGAACTTGTTGGGGTTTGGCGGCGGCTGGAGCGAGTAGATGTAGAGCGCCAAGGCATAGAGCTGCTCGTCGCTGTACCGCCTCCGTTCCATAGGATCCGGAAGAGATCCTTCGGGAACAAATCCACCGTAGCGGGCCAGGCCCCCGACGTCCTGATTGAGCGAAGCATAGGTCATGAGATCGCCGATCGACCTCTGCTGGACGAGGCCCGTGTGGTCGAGGTAGCGCCGCGCTTTCAGGCCGACCAGGTCCGGAGTCTGCACGGGATGAAACAAGCTGCTGCCGCTGCGATCCGTCATGCCGGGAGGAATGGCGCGCAACGCATCCGCGACTTCATCCGCGGACAGGGTGTCGAACCGGTCGCTTGGCCCCTCGTCGATCCAGGGCGCCGCGAACGAGGATTTCAGGAATTTTCGCACTTGACTGAGCAGCGCCTGCTCATCGCCTGGGCGCTCGAGTTCCTCGAGTCTATCGGCCGCAGCCCGGTCGAAGGGGAAATTCCCCTGGGCGCCCTTCACGACGGTTCCATCCTCCAGCACGCGTGTGTGACACATCCCGCACGATTGCTGGGCGACCTCCACCACGCCTTTTTTGCGGATCACGTATCGGGTAAAGGGCAGCATCCCGTCGCGCCCCACGGGCGGTTCGACGGCCGCATACCAGGCAGGCGATCGCACCTCGTTCACGCTGAGCACCGACGCGCCCCATGGGTCGGTGTCGTAGGCGATGGGCGCGTCGAAGACAAGCTCCCCGGCCTTGATCCAGTCCGCTTCGGTCTCGAGCGGCGGCGCATGCGATTGGCCGTCGTAGCCCACACCCCAGAGAACCTGCGGCTCCTGCTGCTTCAGCCAGTCGAAGTATCCGGCAGGCTCGCGGCCCGGCGCATAAACCGGATAGCTCTTGTAGATCAGCCGCCGCGGGATGCGGTAGTAGTACTCCCACGAGATCTCTACGGGCGAGTACCGGGGTTCAGCGAGAGGCACCTGAAGGTTGACGACTGTTCCCTCGTCCCATCCCTGGGGGATGTTCGGGCGAAACGCAGGAGGGCCGGCGGGTGCAGAACCGTCCGCCCCGCCCGTCCTCGCGGGCGGAACGCGCGTGCCACTCGCCCTTTTGGCCTGGCCGGAGAGGACGCGGCTGTAGCTCGCCGTCGCTAATGCGAACCATACGAGTGCGAGAAGAGTGAGAGCGCGTCGCATAGCGTGTTCGTCCAGTTTAACGCGACTTGGGTTGCGTCAGACCATCACAAACCCGCCAGCCAAGCGGTGTCCTATCGAACCGCCGGAATATGGCACCGGCCCTTCGGGCCTGATAAGGTGTACGGCCGGTCGCTGTCGACTACTGCCGACTGTTAGCTGTCGACTGTCGACTTGTGACCTCCTTGGTTCCGCTCTGCCACTACGATCGGGCAGATGTCGCCACTTTCCCCTCGCAACGTTATTCGTTATACTGACTTCATCGCTGAGTGGGAAGACATTTTCTGTGAATCCGTTGGCCGCGCGCGGATTTCCTAAGGAGGGCGGGCAGGACGACCGCGGGTCCGGGCTGGTGTGATCTCGAGTCCGAAGGGCCGGGCAGTCAAACATTAAACGCATGCCAACCAAACAGGCCAAGGCATCTAAGAAGACGCCGCCGGTTATGCAGCTCCGGCTCTACATCGCCGGGCAGACGCCGAAGTCGCTGATGGCGCTGAACAATTTGAAGAATATCTGTGAAACGCACCTCAGCGGCCAGTATCGCATCGAGGTCATCGACCTGGTAAGGAGCCCGCAGTTGGCACGGGGGGATCAGATTCTGGCTATACCCACGCTGGTCAGAGACCTTCCTCGTCCCATGCGGAAGATTATCGGAGACCTCTCCAACACGGAAAGGGTATTAGTCGGTCTGGATCTGAGACCGGGAGAAGCGAGACCATGAGCGCAACCCGAAAGAAGTGCCCCCCCGGAAAACGAAGGCGCCAACACTACAATCTGTGCCTGTACGTTACCGGGTCCACGCCGCGCTCCAGCCGGTCCATTTTCAACATTCGCGCGTTCTGTGAAGAGCGCCTCGTCGGACGATATAATCTTGAAGTAATCGATATCTATCAGCAGCCCGAACTGGCCCGGGAAGAACAGATCATCGCCGCTCCCACGCTCATCAAAAAGCTCCCCTTGCCCCTGCGCAAAATCGTCGGCGATTTCTCAGACCAGCAGCGTGTGTCATTGGGTCTCGGTCTCGAACCCGAAAAATCTCTCGCGTAAGGACGCAGGGGATACATGTCCGCAAAACGTAGATCGGCGCAATCCAAAGCCCCCAACGTGGAGGCTCTCGAGGCGCGCCTGAACGAGCTCGAAGAAACGCTGCGCGCCATCCGCCAGGGCGAAGTGGATGCGCTGGTGGTGTCCACACCCGAGGGCGACCGCGTGTTCACCCTGGATGGCGCCGATCACCCCTACCGTGTGATGGTGGAGACCATCAACGAGGGCGCGGCCACGCTCACCGCCGGCGGAGAGATCCTGTACGCGAACCGCCGATTTGCCGAAATGCTGGCGTTGCCGCTGGAGAGGCTCATCGGGTCGAAGCTGCACGGCGTGGTGGAGAACCTCGACTGTCCCACCCTGGACAAGCTGCTCGAGCGCGCCCAAACGGCTCCCCAGAAGGAGGAATGTCTCCTGCGCGTGGCGGGCGGGAAATCATTTTCAGCGTTTCTCTCTCTCAGCCCGCTCCGAGGCTTGGGGCTTCAGGCCATCTGCCTTATCGCAACGGACCTCACGGAGGTTCGGAGCCGCCGATCGGAGCTCCTGGAGACCAATGAGCGCCTGAAACTGGAAGTTGAGCAGCGCCAGCACGTCGAGAACGCCTTCCGGCAGCTTACCGGACGGCTTCTGAACCTGCAGGACGAGGAACGCCGGCGCATCGCGCGCGACCTGCACGACAGCACGGCTCAGACGCTCAACTGTCTGGTGCTCAATCTCGCCTACATCGACAAGGAGGCACAACTACGCGGATTTCCCGGCGCTTCCAAGATGTTGAACGAGAGCATGTCGCTGGCGCAGGAGGCGGCCAAGGAGGTCCGCGACGTTTCGCACCTGCTTTACCCGCCGGCGCTCGACCAGATGGGGCTGGCCGCCGCCATCGAGTGGCACGCGCAGCGCGCGAGCGATGTGAGCGGAATCGAAATCACCCTCGATATTCCCGCCGAGGTGCCGCGCCTGCCACGCGAGATGGAGGTGGCCCTGTTTCGCGTTCTCCAGGAAAGCCTGGAAAACATCCGACGGCACTCCGGCAGCCGAACCGCCCAGGTTCGCCTGATCCCCAACGGCGAGTCGATTGTGCTGGAGATTGAAGATCAGGGGCAGGGAATGCCCGCTGGCGTGTTCTCCGAGAAAATCGATAACGTAGCCACCTTAGGGGTTGGGGTGGCAGGGATGCGAGAGCGGCTGCGCCAGCTCGGCGGGCGCGTGGAGATTGAGTCCGGACCAGAAGGAACGATTGTCAGGGCCTACGTGGCGGATCCAGGCGCGGCCGCCGCCCGTAAGAACGCCCAGGAGACACCTTTGCGCGTGCTGGTGGTGGACGATTCCGCGATCGTGCGCCGCGTAGTCTCCGAACTCCTCGGCACCGATCCGGAGTTCCACGTCGTGGGCGAAGCGGCAAACGGAGATCAGGCCGTTGAAAGAGCCGTCGAGCTCCAGCCGGACATAATCCTTCTCGATATTACTTTGCCGCAGATGGGGGGCATTGACGCTGCCCGAAAGATCGGATTCGTCGTTCCCAACGCTCGCATCGTGGCCTTCTCACAGGATGATTCCACGCGGACGGTCCGGGAAGCTCGCAGTGCCGGCGCGGTCGGCTACGTCCTTAAATCCGACGCCTCCCGCGACCTCATGCGCGGCATCAAGTCCGTCATCGAGGGCAAGCCGTTCCTCAGCTCCACGGTCGCCAAGCTGTTTTCACCGAAGTCGGCCTAGTTCCCCCCTTTGGAACGCGAAAGAACGCCGTGAAAACGGACTTCGAGTCGGAAGCCGTGAAGAATTCGAATCCTATTCATCCTGCATGAAACACGTCATCCTGAGCGAAGCGAAGGATGACCTGCTTCGCTCGCGATCACGTGCATACCGTCAGGAAATCCACCAGATGCCACCCAAGTCTTGCGGCATCCTCTTGTGCGTACTTTTTACCGACTTCTTCCTAAGCGACTGAAAAGACTCAGCAAATAAATCTTCTCACTTTTCTCACTTTCACCCACCGTCCCAAATTTAGGGAGGACAATACTTGTGTTGGGCTACGGTTCCCGACGCCAGCGGAGGAAACCAGGGTGGATGTCTTGATTTTACACGAACGAACCCAACAGGTTACTGAAAACAAAGCACTTCTGTTTTTCATAGTGCCAGGATCCCGTTAGGTTACTGAAAACAAACGGACTTATGCGGTTAATCCCGTTAGGTTGCTGATGGGCAGGGATTTAGATGGAATTTGAGGGGCAAAACACGGCGCCTCCGGCGCAAAAAGAGGCTATTTGTGGCCAAAGTATCGAGGCCAATCCTCCGAAAGCCGAGGTGCATCGGCTTCGCACCGGCGCGCACCGGCCTTCGCTGTCGACCTGCGGCTTGATGGTACGGTCCCTCAGAAGGCAGCATCAAATGAACAAGAGAGACCCAGGCGAAGGCCCGGTGGCGCCTTTGCAGGATCCGAGGAGTTCACCATGAGAAATCGTGACCTTATCAAGCCGGCGGCGCTGATTCTGGCGTTGTGTTCATCGTGCTGGCAAGCTGGCGCGCGTCAGGCGCCCTCGGGGACGGGCATCCCCGTACAGATGGTCGTCAGCGTGGAACCGAGGAAGGGAACTGAGTTGCCGCCGATCTCCGAGCGGGACATCGTGGTGCACCAGGGACACGACGTGCGGCCGGTGACCGACTGGACTCCCGCTGCGGCGAATTACGGCGGACTGGCGCTCGCGATTCTTATTGACGAGAGCGCCTCCTCGAACATCGGCCTCCAGTTCGGCGACATCCGCAAGTTCATCCAGGAACAGCCGGCCTCGACGAGCATCGCTGTAGGCTACATGCAGAACGGGCGGGTGGCGATGGCCCAGGACTTCACCGCCGATCACGCCGCCGCGGCCCGGTCCCTGCGTCTGCCCCTCGGCTATTACGGCGCCGCCGCGAGCCCGTACACGGCTCTCTCCGACTTCATCAAGCGCTGGCCCCAGAGCCCTTCGACGCCGCGGCGCGAAGTCCTGATGATTACCTCCGGAATCGATCCGCTCTATCTCGGCGTCATGCCGGACCCTTATGCGGATGCCGCCGTCGAGGACGCGCAGTGCGCCGGCGTCGTGGTCTATTCGATCTACGAGCCGAGTGCGGGGCACTTCGGCCACAGCCCCTGGCTGGATTACTGGGGGCAGAATTTCCTGGCCGAGCTTTCCGAGAAAACGGGAGGGGAAGCCTACTATTTTCTCGGAGCGCGGGCTCCCGTGTCGTATGCGCCGTATCTCGATCAACTGAACCGGCAGCTCCAGAATCAGTTCCTCCTGACATTCGTGGCCGAGCCCCGGAGCAAAAAAGGCAGGGAGCCGGTGGCCGTCATGAGCGAGATCCACACGGTGGATTTCGTGGCCGCGAACCAGGTGTGCGTGGCGGCAGGGCAATGATTGCCGGTGATGGAAGTGGCGAGTGACAAGAAAGTGGCGAGGGGTGAGTGGCGAGTGACGAGACAGAATGTCAAAGAAGGATAAGGTAGGAGAGGCATCAGTTTGTCCCCTTGACGGGTCTCACCAGTTTGTCCCTTGACTCTTCCGATCGCGTCTCGCCACTCGCCACTTGCCGCTCGTCACTCGTTGCCGATGTGGGCAGGCTATTGTGCCCTTGACGCTCCGAGCCCCGAGCCCCTCATCGCGGCAATCGCCACTTTGAGTCTCGCCACTTGTCACTCGCCACTTGCCACTTCGACACCCACTGCACCCTTGCCACTCCCCGGTGCTGCCCCTATACTGTGCAAGGGAGACCTGATCAAACATGGCGAACATCGTGAAGGAATTCGTGGACTCGGCTGCGGCCATCGGCAAGGGCCTGACCATCACGTGGAAAAACATGATGGCGCCGACGGTGACTGAGAATTATCCCGCGGAGCCCGTCCACTTTGAGGACCGGTTCCGCGGCGTCCACATTCTGCGCCGCGACGAGAATGGCCTGGAGAAGTGCGTGGCGTGCTTCCTGTGCGCCGCCGCGTGCCCGGCCAACTGCATCTACATCGAGGCCGCCGAAAACACGGGCGAGCGCCGGATCAGCGCGGCGGAGCGCTACGCCCACGTCTACAACATCGACTACAACCGCTGCATCTTCTGC
>JASHQD010000353.1 GCA_030037755.1 Terriglobia bacterium | reverse complement strand
CCGGCCCACCGCGTTCTGCCCCGCAAGGCCGGCGCTCAGAGTTTGATCTGTCTTAATTCTAATAACCTCGAGCTCTTTCCCATGTTTTCGGGCGTGCTTCAGTCAAGAGCAGGTCAGCAACGACTGCGCTTGCTGGGGGCACGACGAGAATAGGAGAGGGAGTTTCTGTCCCAAGCGTGCGGCCTTTGCCTCGGTGGCGGCCGGCAGCTTTGGAGGAGCATGAGTTCTGGGCCGGCCCATGGATGCTGGACGGCCGCCCCAGGACCTGACCGGCCAGGCTCGCGTGGGGAGACGCGAGCTTCGCCATTGAGTTAGAATCTCAAATCCAAAAAGCGAGAGACGCGGCGGAACCCCATTCCGCCCGATCGAGGGAGACGAAATGCAAGTGGATTTTGACGCGATTATCGTTGGAGGCGGCCCGGGCGGATCGTCCGCGGCTTCCTACCTGGCGAAAGCCGGGCTGAAATGCGTTGTGCTGGAACGCGAGATCATGCCGCGCGACCACGTGGGAGAGTCGTTTGTGCCGGCGACGACGCGTGTGCTGAAGGAGATCGGATTCATCGACAAGATGGATCAGCACGGTTTCGTGCGCAAGTACGGCGCCGTGTGGACCGCGGCCAGCAAGGGAATCTACGACGTCGATTTTGAGGGCATGGGCTCTGACGTCCATCCCGACATCGACATGAACATCACGCGGCACGCCCACACTCTGGACGGCATGTTCGAAGACGAATGCCGCGCCGACATCCGCTTTGAGGAGCGCCAGCAGCCCGGCGTGGATCGCAATCACACCTGGCATGTGGATCGCGGCAAGTTCGACTTGCTGCTGCTGCAGCATGCCGAGAGCCTCGGCGCGACCGTTTACGAGGGTATTCGCGTGTCGGAAGTCGACCTCTCTGACCCAGCGGCGCCGCGAGTGAAGTTCAAGATCGGCAAGCAGGACGTCACTCTGACGGGACGCGTGGTAATCGACGCTTCCGGCCGCCAGACGCTGCTGGGAAATCAGCTCAAGCTGAAAGTGAACGATCCGGTGTTCAATCAGTACGCTCTGCACACCTGGTTTGACAATTACGATCGCAAGCACTTTGCCAAAGCGAAGAACGGCGCGCTGCACGACGACTACATCTTCATCCACTTCCTCCCGCTGACCAACACCTGGGTCTGGCAGATTCCCATCACCGACACCGTGACCAGCATCGGCGTGGTGACGCAGAAGCAGAACTTCGCGAAATCGCGCCACTCACGCGAGAAGTTCTTCTGGGAAGCGGTCGCCAGCCGGCCCGACCTGTTCAACGCCTTGAAAGAAGCGAAGCAATTGCGGCCCTTGAAGGATGAGGGCGACTACAGTTACGCCATGAAGCAGATTTGCGGCGACGGGTTTGTGATGATCGGCGACGCGGCCCGCTTCGTGGACCCCATCTTCTCGAGCGGCGTCAGCATCGCCATGAACAGCGCCCGGCTTGCGTGCCACAGCATCATTCCCACCCTGCAAAACGGCGGCGT
The DNA here is from genome assembly GCA_030037755.1 of Terriglobia bacterium. Classification (GTDB taxonomy): domain Bacteria; phylum Acidobacteriota; class Terriglobia; order UBA7540; family UBA7540; genus Gp13-AA77. The sequence continues at coordinate 2,225 of JASHQD010000353.1, read as the reverse complement.
GTGCGATGCCAAGACCTTCGAAGAGTACCAGTCCACCATGCGGAAGGGCACCAAGAACTGGTACGAGTTCATCACCGTCTACTACCGCCTGAATGTGCTCTTCACAGCGTTTGTGGAAGATCCGCGGTACCGGCTTGACGTCCTCAAGCTGCTGCAAGGCGATCTCTATGATACGGACAGCCCGCCGGTGCTCGCGGAAATGCGCCGCATTGTTTCCGACGTCGAAAGCCGGCCAAATCACCCGTGGCACAAGCTGCTGGGCGACTTGACCAATGAGGCGTTCCGGCCAACCTTCTAGCTCTGATAGGGTCATCGTACCCGTCCATACTTCGGACGGGTACGCAGCCCAGCAGAAGCAAACTCAGTCAACTCAACGTCTATTGCGCAATTCTGGAACTTGACGGCACGGCGGTGATCGTCTAGCATGGCTAGCCTTTTAGCGCAGATTCGCAATGCAGGCGCTCATCGGGCGTGAGGCTCGAGGGGGAACTACGGCTTGATCTCGGCTCTGATCACGATCGTCGTGCTGGTGCTCGGGCCTGGCCTTGCCTATGGCCAGTCTCCAGCCTGGCTGCTTCGGGCGTGCTCGAAGTCGCTGCGGGCGAGCGTCCGCGTCACGGAAGCCAGTTGGTTCCAATCGACGCTCGCTGACCTTTACGTCCCGGTTGTGACTGAGGCGAGAGCGACTGCTTATCTCATTACACCGACTGCGAACAGCAGCGCAAGCTCGCAACGTCAAGCGAACCTGAGCGCTGCCAGACCGCCCGGAAATTCACGGCGGCAATGGAGTGGGCTATCGGATCAGATTCCTGCGCCGCACGTCGCAGTGTTGCAGCCGAAGTTCAACGTCTCCCGGGCCGGTGCGCTTGACTCGAGTTCGGGTGGCGCGGGCTTGCATCCGAGCGTCCTCAAGGCCGTACGGCCGTGGCTCCGCGGCGGGTACCTTGATGGCAGCGGCGCCGGCGATCCGGCGGATAACAGGCACGGCACTTCTGCTTTTGAGTTTTGCCTTCCTTCCTCTTCTGAATCCAAGCCTTCCAGTCTCAGATTCATAAACAAACCGGCCAGCTTGAGCCGGCTCTCTTCCGGACCGTTCTCCACGCGAGCTGATTCCGAACGGGCAGCCCGCATCTCTCGAAGTGAACTACGGGCCTTGAGGCGGGAGGATTGAATGTCCAGCCGTAAGCTGATCTTGTCCTATATTTGCCTCGTCGGGATACCGCTGCTGGGATTGATCGGGATTGTTCGCGCCGGGCAGCGTCTCCAGGCGCCCATTTCTGTGGGTGGCATCTGGAATGTCGAGGCCGACTTCTCGCCCTTGTCGGGTAAACCTTGCGGAGACGCGCTCGGTAGCGGGAAGCAGCCGCTGCTCAGCATCTCGCAATCCGGAGACAGGGTTCTCCTGACGTTGAACAATCCTCAGGCAACCGCGCTCGCAGGCACAATTCACGGGAGTGCCCTGGCGGCGGGCAACGAGGATGCGGGGGATCCGGTAGGCGGGCAATGCACTGCCGCACAGGCGATTGGCGTTTCGGCCGCAGTGACCGAAGATGGCGAAGAGCGCGCCCTCACGGGTGTGTTCAAGCTCATCAGCTGCCCAGAATGCGCGCCCGTCAGCTTTCACGCGACCCGCCAAGCCGCCGCAAAGAGAGGAGAGCAGTGATGCCGAATCTCGCCACGCTTGTTATTCAAATCGGAGTCATCATCGCGGTTTCGCGCTTGGTCGCCGTGCTGTTTCAGAGAATGCAGCAGCCCAAAGTGATGGGCGAGATGTTTGCGGGCATCATGCTCGGTCCATCGCTGCTCGGCTGGATGGCGCCGCATGTCTCGAGTTTCCTCTTCCCCGTTTCGAGTCTTGGATATCTCAACGCCCTGAGCCAGATCGGAGTGGTGATTTACATGTTTCTGGTGGGCCTCGCCCTCGATCCCAAAGCCCTCCGGAAACACGGACACACGGCAGTGCTCACCAGTCACGTCAGCATCATTGCGCCGTTCGTGCTGGGAGCCACGCTGGCTCTGTACCTTTATCCACGGCTTTCCGACGACAGCGTGGGCTTCATCGGATTCGCGCTGTTTATGGGCGCCGCCATGAGCATCACGGCTTTCCCGGTGCTGGCGCGCATTTTGACCGATCGCGACATGATGGGAACGCGACTGGGCTCACTCGCGATCGCTTGCGCCGCCGTCGACGATGTGACCGGCTGGTGCATCCTGGCGTACATCGT
>JASHQD010000352.1 GCA_030037755.1 Terriglobia bacterium | reverse complement strand
AACGGCCGGCGGGACCATTCTGACCAGCAACGTGAAGTTTCGCGTGCCATAGCTCGCCGCGCCAGCAGCTAATACGCCCAAGATTCGTGAAAAGGAGTCAGTATGCTCAAGGTCAGTTCGTGCAAGGCAGCGGTGGTTCTGTGTGCTTCTTGCTTGGCGACGGCGCTGGGCGCATCCGCCCAGGTAACATTCACTACGCTCTATAGCTTCTGCTCCCAGACAAACTGCGCGGACGGTGCAGAGCCCATCGCAGGGTTGATCCAAGGTGCCGACGGAAATCTCTACGGGACGACTGCGGAGTACGGTGTGTACGGCATTGGTGGCACCGTCTTCAAAATCACGACAGCGGGTGGGCTCACAACACTGTACAGCTTCTGCGCGCAAACAAACTGCACGGACGGCTTTGAGTCGCTCGGGGCCTTGGTCCTGGCCACTAACGGGGAGTTCTACGGGACGACGGCGGCTGGCGGTGCCTACGCCCCGCCCCCCGTTCTCGGCGGGGGCGGCACAGTTTTCAAAATCACCTCAAAGGGCCTGACGACGCTGTATAGCTTTTGCAGGCAAACAAACTGCGCGGACGGCGCGTTTCCCCACGCGGGCCTCGTCCAGGCCACCAACAGTGATCTCTACGGGACAACGTGGAACGGCGGGGCGAACAGTAACTGCGTTATCGGGTCCCTACCCACCTGTGGCACGATCCTTAAGATCACGCCGGGCGGGGCCTTCACCAGCTTGTACAGCTTTTGCGCGCAGGCCGGCTGTCCTGACGGCGAAGATCCCACCTCGAGCCTAATCCAAGCCACCAACGGCGATCTGTACGGCACAACCCCCTACGGCGGGACGTCCCCCGACGGTGGCACGATTTTCAAAATCACGCCGGGGGGCACGTTGACAACCCTATACGACTTCTGCTCGCTGCCATACTGCACGGACGGCGCGCAACCCGGTTTTGACAGCTCCGGCGCCGGTCTCGTCCAGGGCGCTGACGGCAACTTCTACGGGACAACATTGTTTGGCGGCAACTGCAACTTGGGTACGGTCTTCAAGATTACGCCGACCGGAAAGCTGACGACGCTGCACAGCTTCGGCAATCCAAGCTGCGAGGACCCCGCGGACGGGGACGACCCAAATCCAGGGCTAATCCAGGCCACCGACGGGAACTTCTACGGCACAACCCAGGGATCCAATAATGGCGATCCGTCCGGAACGGTATTCAGAATTACGCCAGGCGGTGCACTGACGACGTTGCATTACTTCTGCTCCCAACAAAATTGCGCGGACGGCACTTTCCCTCTCACCGGAGTGGTTCAAGGCACCGACGGTAATTTTTACGGGACAACGTACGAAGGTGGTGCCAACGGCTTGTTTTACGGCACGGTCTTTAAGCTGTCGGTAGGCCTTAAGCCCTTCGTGGAGACGAATCCGACGTCTGGCGCGTCAGGGACGAAGGTTACGATTCTGGGAAACAACTTGACTGGCTCGAGCAGCCTTACATTCAACGGCACGGCAGCAACATTTACTGTGAACTCCACAGGCACCGCGATCACGACCGCCGTGCCGGCCGGCGCGACCACGGGCTACGTGAAGGTAACAACGCCCAGCGGCACGCTGACCAGCAACGTGAAATTCCGGGTGCTGCCGTAGCGACGGGGAATACGAACCCATTGCACGCTCCGTAAGACTCGAACAGGCTTCGACAAGTTAGGATTCGGAGTGACATAAGGAGCCCTCTATGCCTGGAACATCGACGCCTGAGCGGGGCAGCTTCCACTGGAGCATGACGCTTGCCAGGGTAGCGCTCGGCTTAATGCTCGTGGTCAGCAGCGGGATCGTGGCCGTTCAGAACGCGCACGCGCAGACTCTGACGGTTCTCCACGCTTTCACCGGCGGTCCGAGCGACGGGGACACTCCATATGGAGGCCTCGCGCGAGATTCGAAGGGCAATCTGTACGGCACCACGTGCTATGGCGGCGCGAACGAGGAGGGGGTGGTCTTCAAGATCGACACAACCGGCACGGAGAGCCTGATCTATAGCTTCGGCGCCGCACCGGATGGGCAATGTCCATCATCGGGGCTCCTGCTCGTAGGAGCGGAGCTCTATGGCACCACGGTTTTCGGCGGTCAATATGGCTATGGCGCCGTGTTTAAGGTCAACATCAATGGCGGCGAGACGATCGTCCATAGCTTCGCCGGCTACCCCTCCGATGGGGATATGTACAACGGCACCGGGGTGAGCTATGGCGCGCTTATCCGGGACTCCGCTGGAAACCTCTACGGATCCACCTTCGCAGGCGGTGAATTCGACGCGGGCGCAGTGTTCAAAATCGATAGCTCCGGCAATGAAACAATCCTGTACAGCTTTGCCGGGTATCCGACAGACGGCGGCGGTCCCGCAGGCGGCGTGGTCCGAGACGCCGCGGGCAATCTGTACGGTACGACCTTGGCTGGAGGCACTTTTGGCGTCGGGACGATCTTCAAGCTGAGCGCGTCCGGCAAAGAAACTCTACTCTACGTCTTCAGCGGCGGTGTCAATGGAGGCAACCCGTGGAGTGGACTGGTGCGCGACAGCCAGGGAAACGTCTATGGCACGGCCATTATTGGCGGCATCGGCGGATTTGACTGCGGCGATGGGTGCGGCGTAGTGTTCGAACTCGGCTCGAGCACAGGTAATAAGCTGGCGGTGCTCCACGACTTTGCCGGGAACCCGAACGATGGTTCCGATCCCTTCCCGGGTCTGACCATGGGCACATCCGGTGACCTGTACGGCATCACGACTGGAGGCGGGTCCTTCAGCTCTGGTCTGGTTTTCGAACTGACCGCAGCCCATAGCGAAATCGTGCTGGACAGCCTGAGTTATCAAGATGGCTCTTTCCCGTCCGCGACGTTAATTATCGACTCGGCCGGGAACCTCTACGGTACCGCGCCCTATAACTCGACGGGATTCGGGACGGTGTTCGAGGTTGTCCCCTAAGGTAGAGCTGAGACGGGTAGGCGCCAGGCCGGGGACGCGCATTTCAAAAGTTCGCCGGTGTGGCGGCAGGAGGTCTTCATGAAAGCAAAGGTACAGCGCAGTCTGAGACTACAATGGAAAGTCGCGATACTAAGAACGTGCGTCCTGGCCTCAGCCGTTTTCGCGCCATTTTTCATTGTGCAGTCCGCCTCGGCCCAGACTTTCTCGGTGCTTTACGCTTTCAAGGGCGGAACGGACGGCGACGCTCCCTTCGGCGCGATCGTGCGGGACAACGCCGGCAATCTCTATGGCACAACCCAGGGTGGTGGCACTGACTCCATTGGAACCGTCTTTAAGGTGAGCGGCGCTGGAGACGAGACTTTGCTCCATAGCTTTTCCGGATCTCCCACAGACGGGTCCGGGCCGTTCGCGGGTCTTGTTCAGGGAGCCGGGGAGTTTTACGGTACCACGGAGGGAGGCGGCACCAACGGCACGGGAGTCGTTTTCAAGGTGAACCCGAGCGGCGACGAAAGCCTGGTGTACAGCTTCGCTTATTATCCCACCGACGGCGAGATCCCTTATGGCGGGTTGATTCGGGACTCAGCAGGTAACTTGTACGGGACGACCTCCGCAGGAGGCGAGTTTTTCGAGGGAACTGTGTTCAAGATCGATTCCAGCGGAAATGAAACCGTACTTCACAGCTTTGCAGGCTATCCCACGGATGGGGCCGCGCCCTATTACGGCTCGCTGGCACGCGATGCCGAGGGGAATCTGTACGGCACTACTGCTGGAGGAGGCGCCTTCGGCCTGGGAACAGTCTTCAAACTGACTCCGACAGGGGTTGAAACCATTCTTCACTCGTTCACCGGGTCAACAGATGGAGCCTATCCATCCGGAGGCTTACTTCTGGGCGCCAAAGAAAATTTGTACGGCACCACGAGCGACGGCGGCAGTAGCGGCGGCACCGAGTGCGTATATGGGGGCTGCGGCGTCGTCTTCGAGATAAGTCCTGCCGGAAAGTTGACCATTCTGCATGACTTCACCGGG
>JASHQD010000351.1 GCA_030037755.1 Terriglobia bacterium | reverse complement strand
CGAGTATGCGTAGGCGTTGTTGTTGCAGATGAACACCAAAGGCAGTTTCCATACCGCAGCCATATTCATCGCTTCGTGGACGTCGCCGCGGCTGGTGGTGCCTTCACCGAAGTGCACCAGCGTCACCTCGCCCTTACCGCGCTGCCTTTGAACGAGCGATGTCCCGCAGGCGAGCGGACATGTATCACCCAGCGGCGAGATGATCGGAATAAGGCCGCGCTTCACATCGCCAAAGTGCCCGGTATTGTCGCGTCCGCGCGACGGACCGTCGCCGCGGCCGAGCCAGTTGAGGAAGATCTCCCGAAGAGTGAATCCGCGAATTAACCAGGCTGCGAAATCCCGGTGGCTGGGGAAGCTCATGTCGCCATCGCGCAGCTGGATCGTCGCCCCGACGGCAATCGCCTCTTGCCCGCGTCCCACGTACACCCCGCCGACGATTTTGCCTTGGCGGTAAAGCACGCGCTCGATGCGGTGCTCCGCCTCGCGGGTGAGCTTGAGGTAATAGAGCATCTTCTCGAGGGTGGCGGAGTCGAGGGATCGGGCGATCGGGTCATTTTTCGATCGGATGATCGGACGATCGGGTGATCGGGTCATTGCTCCCACATTCTTCGCGTCACCTGCTGTACGACGCATCGATCGTTTGCCGGCCTTTTGCATCTGCCTATCCAATGGCGACCGAGCAAGTACTTGGCGAGATCGCCCGATGAGCCGATCACTCAATCACCCAACCGCTTAATCACCCGATTTCCCGATTGCTCACGCCCACACCGGCCTAGCGGCTTCTTCCGGCGCCGGCATCGGACTCGACTCCGCAAATTCCACGTCCGCACGGATCAACTTGTCGAGACGCGCCTCGATCGCTGCCTTCTCCTCAGCGGTCATCAGTTTCCTCGTCGTCAGCAACTTCTCGTAGGTCAGAATCGGATCGCGAGCCCGCCAATGCTCGATCATCTCTTTGGGCACGTAGCGCGCGTCGTCGTGCTCGGCGTGTCCTTTCATGCGCATGGTGCGCGCCTCGATCAAAGTCGGGCTTTGTCCTTTATAAGCACGGTCCCGAGCCTGCCGCGTGGCCTCGTAAACTTCGAGGACATTATTGCCGTTCACCGCGACACCCGCGATGCCGTATGCCTGAGCGCGATCGACAATGTTCGTGTTCGCCATCTGACGCTCCACGGGCGTGGAATACGCCCATCCGTTGTTCTCGGCAATGACGATCAGCGGTAGCTTGAGGACAGCCGCGAAGTTCAGACCCTCATGAAACGGCGTAGTGCTGGTAGCGCCGTCGCCCACGTAAGTCAATCCGACACGCTTTTCCTTGCGGATCTTCGCGGCGAGGCCCACTCCGGCGAGCAGCGGCACCAGTTCGCCCAGCATGCTGATGGGCGAAAGCACGCCGCGCCTGATGTCGCCGAAGTGGGTGTTGGCATCGCGCCCGCCCGTGGGACCGTCGCGCCGGGCCATGTACTGCATGAAGACATCGCGCGGAGGAAATCCGCGGACGAGCATGGCGCCAACATTGCGGATCATGCCGCCGAGGAAATCGTCAGGGCCCAGAGCGTAAGCCGTGCCGACCGAAATCGCTTCCTGACCCAGGCTGGAGTATACGCCGCCCACCACCTTGCCCTGCCGGTAGAGATTCGTGAGCTGCTCATCCACGCGGCGATTCAGGCGCAGGTAGTAATAGAGGTCGTGGTATTGGGAGCGAGTCAACTTGAAAGCCATTGGAGGAAGGTCGATCGTTTCGGAATGTGCTTACTCCCGGATTTCATGATCATTCGTGTCTGATCCCGCGCCGCTCCCTAACAGTCTACACGTGAACCGCGGTGCTTGAAACGGCTGCCCTTGGCGGTTCCATCTCCATGCCGAACACGCTCCCGAAATGCTCGATCACACGCTTGCTGGCCTCCGTGAGATCCACCGGCCTGCCGAGCAACTTCTTCAGGGAAGTCACGCCTCTGTCGCGCAGGCCGCACGGCACAATCCACTCGAAATAGCGCAGGTCCGTGTTCACGTTGAATGCGAACCCGTGCGACGTGACCCAGCGCGAGATGTGGACCCCCATCGCGACCAGCTTTTCGTTCCCGATCCAGACGCCTGTCGCGCCGGCGACACGTCCCGCCTCGAAACCATAGTCCGCGGCGACGCGAATGAATACCTCTTCGAGCGAACGCATGAACCAGGCGATGTCGCGACTGTGCTGCGTCAGGTCCAGGATCGGATATCCGACGATCTGTCCCGGACCGTGATATGTCACGTCGCCGCCGCGGTCCGTCTCAAAGAGCTGGGCGCCGCGCGACTTCAGAAATTCCGGGGAAACCAGCAAGTGCTGGCGATGCGCGTTGCGCCCGAAAGTGAAGACGCGCGGATGTTGCAGCAGAAGCAGCGTGTCCGGAATCGCACCCGCTTTGCGCTGAGCCACTCGCTCGTGCTGCAGAGCCAATCCGGCTGCGTAATCGACGATTCCGAGCTGTTCGACCACGCAAAGCATGTTCAGCCTTCAGCGGTCAGCTTTCAGCCGTCAGCGGTCAGCTATCAGGGGTGAGCTGCTGAGAGCCGATGGCTGATGGCTGACTGCTGAAAGTTAGATATGAATCGGCAAATCGTAAGCCGCGTGCGCCGCTTCGAGCACCGCCTCCGTCAATGTTGGATGCGGATGGATCGTGTGCGCGAGATCCTCCGCGGTCGCTTCGAGCCGCAGAGCCAGGACAGCCTCGGCGATCATTTCCGTCACCCGTGGACCGATCATGTGAACGCCCAGAATCTCACCGTATGTTTCATCGCTGACGATCTTCACGAATCCCACCCGCACGCCCAGAATGTCAGCTTTGCTGTTGGCTGAGAACGGGAACTTGCCGATCTTGACTTTGAAGCCGGCCTCGCGCGCCTGGCGCTCGGTCAGTCCCACGCTCGAAACCTCGGGCTCACAGTAGGTGCAATTCGGGACCTGCTGATAATTGACAGGCTCTGCGGATTTCCCGGCCGCGTGCGTCGCTGCCACAATTCCTTCGGCGTGGCCCACGTGCGCAAGCAGCGGGCTCGACGCCACAATGTCGCCGATGGCGTAGACGCCAGGCTCCGCGGTGCGCATGAAGGGATCGACCTTGATGAATCCTCGCTCCGCCTCAATGCGAGTCTTGTCGAGCCCAACATCGGCCGTGTTGGGTGCGCGTCCGACAGCGACCAGCAACGTCTCCGCCTCAAGTGCGATCGTCTTCCCGTCGCGACCTGCGAAGGTAAGCGACGCCATCTCGCCTGAACTCGCCTGTTGGACCTTGGCGCCGGTGTGGATCACGATGCCTTGCTTGCGGAACGCCTTCTCGAGTTCAGCGGAGACCTCTTCGTCTTCGAGCGGCACAATCCGCGGCAGCATCTCGATCAGCGTTACGTCAGTGCCGAGCCGGCTGAAAATCGAAGCAAATTCTACGCCAACCGCACCTGCCCCGATAATTGCCATGGATTTCGGGATCTTCTTCAGCCCAAGGACCTCCTTGTTGGTCAGTATGGTCCTTCCATCCGCCCCCAAGCCCGGCAGCATCTTGGCCTCGGAGCCGGTCGCGAGCACGATGCTCCTGGCTTGCACCTCGCGCGACTTGCCTTTGGCGTCGGTAACGCTCACGCGTCCGTTACCCGCCAGGCGACCGTAGCCCGCGATCGTCTCCACCCTGTTCTTCTTGAGCAGGAATTCCACGCCCTTGGCGAGCTTGGTGACGATTTTGTTCTTGCGCGCCTGGACCGCGTCCCAGTCGAGCGTAAACTGCTCGCAATCGATTCCGAACTCGCGGGCGTTCTTGAAGTAGTCGTAGACTTCGGCGTCAAACAGGAGAGCCTTGGTCGGAATGCAGCCCCAATGCAGGCAGGTACCGCCGAACTTGTCATCTTTCTCGATCAGCGCCGTCTTCAAACCCAATTGTCCGGCGCGGATGGCGGCCACGTATCCTCCGGGACCGCTTCCGATGACCACAAAGTCATACTGAGACATTTCCGGCACGAACACCCTCCTGAAGCAAACTGAAGAGACGACACGACTGAATCAGCGCGGGCAGCTCCGATATCCCATCGTACACCGGGACAGAAAGATGCGACAAGCAAAGCAGAGACGGTCAGGCAGCGCGTAGCTCAGGCTGGCGCGCGCCCGGTTTTGCGCGCGATAAAGATCAGCTCGCCGGGATACTGGGCGCCGTAGGGACTCTTGTTGTAATCGGAGAACAGGTCCTCGACGTCAAATCCGGAGCGCGCCAGCAGATGCTCGGCCTCGTGGGGATACAGATATCTCAGGCGGAAGTCGTGAACGCGATGCTCCTCGCGCCCGTCAACATGGGTCACAACGAAAAGGAACTCGACTTCCAGAATCTGGCGAAGCAGGTCCCGGCCAACAATCCGAACCCGCCGTCGCACTCGACGGCCGTCGGGGAGAGTGAAATCGGCGTCCTCATCCCACGAACCGGGCGTCTGCGGGGCCGCAAGGCGATCGATAGCGGGATTGAACACGTCGAGGATCAGCTTTCCGCCAGGGACCAGGTGCCGATGAATCGCGGCAAGGCAGGCGCGTTGATCCTCCACGGTGAGGAGATGCTGAAAAGGCCGGAACGGAGTTGTGACCAGTTCGAACGGCCGGTGCAGATCGAAACTGCGCATGTCGCCCCGGACCAAGGTGACGCGTTGCTGAACGTCCTCAGGTTCTTGTTCGAGCTTACTCCGGCATAGGCCCAGCATCGCCGAAGAAGCATCCAGCCCGGTGATGCGGACGCCCTCACGGGCGGTGGGAATCAGTACCCGTCCGGTACCGCAGCCAAGTTCAAGCACCGGACCCATTGCCGCGCGCGCCGACTCGACGAAAAACCCGACATCCTGGCGCGCGCGGTACGGGGTCACCCAGTCGTAGAACTCGGCGCCGGACGAATACTCGTCGTAGGGGATGCTCGAGGACATGCGCGCGGTCACAGCGAGTCGATACGAACTGAACCCGCGCTCGAGTGAACGCGAAGCAGCGCCCCACCGGATCCCACCGTGCCGACGATATGCGATCGCGACAGTGTGCCAGATTGGGTTACCGGCACATCGGTGACCACGCTGCCGCCGGACGCGTCCGCGTCCAGATTCAGGTTCACGGAGCGATCGAGCGCCACGGTAACGCCGCCGCCCGACGTGTCGATGTCGCCGCCGCGGCTGTTACCGCGATCGAAGCGCACCTCGACCGAGCCGCCAGATGTGTGAGCTTCAACGCGCCCGCCCGCGCCTTCAATGCGGATCGATCCGCCGGACGTGTGGGCGACAAGGTCGCCTTTGATCTCGCGCAGGTGGATGGAGCCACCGCTGGTCTCAGCTTCCAGCGAACGATCGAGGCCCGAGGCGGTGATATCGCCGCCGGACGTGTCCACGCGCGCCGTGCCTTTGATCTGGTCAATCTCGATGCTGCCGCCGGAGGTGTGTGCGCGCAGGTTGGCGCCGAGATCGGAAGCGCGGATCGATCCGCCGGACGTTTCCAGCTCCGTCTCGCGCTTCAGCCGCGAGACCTCCACGCTGCCGCCACCGGTCTTCACTTCGGTCGAGGTGTCTTCAGGAACCGTGATCACAAAATGCAGATTGATGTTGTTGTGCCAGTTGAAACCCCAGGGATGCTTGCGGCGCACCGTGATTCTGACCTCGCTTGGGTGCGAGTCGAACTGCACGTCGTAGAGCTGTTCAAAGTCGTCGCGCTTTGAGGTCATCACGACGTCGGCGCCCGCTCCGGGCTGGCCCGTCAGCTTGACGTCGCCTTCGCTCGAGTCGATCACAAAATGCCCGCCGGGCTGAAGATCGAAACGCTTCTCGTTGCGATAATCAGCGCGTGAAAACGCAGGCAACGCCAGCGCCATCAGCATTGCCGCCACAACTGTCAGTACCCTCGTCTTCTTGAGCATTGGTCCAGCCCCCAAAAAGTTGAAATTTCTGCCTCGATCCAGATTACGAAGATCGTTTGCCGCCGGTTCCCACGAACTCTCACTGCTCTCCGCTGTAGATGAACACGCCACCCATGCGGACATTGACGCCGATTTCCTGCTTTCCCTCCGCATTCCAGAATCCGATTTTCTTCTTCAATCCGGCGCTGTCCTGCTCCGTCCCGCCCAGGTCGCTTTGAACGTATCCGAGCAAGGTGTGCGCGTAAAGCGACCGCAGGCCTGCCACGGATGGAACGTCAATCTCGACGTCTCCGTAGTTCACGAGGAGACGCTCATTGGCGGTGAGGCCTTCCACGCGGACGTCGCCGTCGACGCAGCGCAGCACCAGCGCCGCATCGTACGGCATCTTGATATCGAAGTTCACGGTGAGCTTTGATTCGCCCCGGAAAGGG
>JASHQD010000350.1 GCA_030037755.1 Terriglobia bacterium | reverse complement strand
AGCGGCCGTGATGCCGCTGGCCGCCGCACCGTCGACGTGCTCAACAGCGCGCCCGGCGTGAAGCTGGTGGCGATCTTCAGCCCCGAGCACGGAATCCAGGGCGTCGCCGATGAAAAGGTGGCCTCCTCGCGCGATGCTGCCACCGGCGTGCCGATCTACAGCCTGTACGGCGAGACCAATCGTCCCACCGACGACATGCTTGCCGGTCTCGATGCGCTGGTCTACGACATTCAGGATGCCGGCGTGCGCTTCTACACCTTCGAAACCACGCTGGGCTACACGCTGGAAGCCGCGGCACACAAGGGTCTGGCCTATTTCGTCCTTGACCGGCCCGATCCGCTGGGAGGATTCAATGTGGAAGGGCCGCTGCTCGACGCCGATCAGCGCTCGTTCGTGGGCTATTTCCCGGAACCTGTCCGCCAGGGGATGACGATCGGCGAACTGGCACAAATGTTCAACGGTGAAGAGCATCTCGGCGCGAAGCTCACGGTCATCAAGATGCAAAATTGGCACCGCACCGACTGGTTTGATGAAACAGGGCTCGACTGGGTGAACCCGTCTCCAAACTTGCGCGATCTCACCGAGGTCACGCTTTACCCGGGGCTCTGCATGATCGAGGGCGCGAACGTCAGCCTGGGCCGCGGCACCGATCGGCCTTTTGAACTCGTTGGCGCGCCCTGGATCGACGGCAGGAAGTTATCGGATTACCTCAACGGCCGGCGGATTCAGGGGGTGCGATTCGAGCCTGCCGACTTTACTCCATCGTCGAGCCGCTTCAGCGGGCAGCTCTGTCATGGTATTCAGGTCAATCTTGTGGATCGCGACGCGCTGGATTCGCCGGAGCTGGGCGCGGAGCTAGCTGCAGCGCTCTTCAAGCTCTTTCCCAATGATTTCAAGCTCGACAGCATTCTGCCCTTGACGGGTTCCCGCGCGGTTGTGGATGGCATTCGCCAGGGACGCGATCCCCGGCGCCTCGCTTACGAGTGGGAGCAGAATCAGCTTCAGGCGTTCCGGCGGATGCGGCAGCCGTACTTGCTCTATTGACGAGAACCTCAGGCAGGCTGGTGCGCTCATGTCCATTCACCTGCCCGTAATGGACGAACTGCGGCAAGTAACGCGATGAGGCGCAGAATTGGTATTCTGAGGGGCAACACCGCAAAAATGTGAGGCGCGCGGCAATGGACAAGCCGACACTGGAGAGGGCGTTCACCAGGCTCGGCCAGCTTCTACGCGAAAGACGGGTGGCGGGCGAGATTGCCGTCTTCGGCGGCGCGGCCATCGTCCTGGGATTCGACTTCAGGACTGCCACGGAAGACGTAGACGCCGTCATCAACAGAGGTCATGGGGAAGTTGTTAAGGCTCAAGAAGAGGTCGGAGCCGAGATGGACCTTCCACCGAACTGGCTGAATGAACAGGGCACCACCTATCTTTCCAAACAGCAAGACTTCAATCTTTTTAGGACCTACCCATCTGAGGGCCGTTTCGGCCTCCGGGTGTTGTTAGCGGCGCCCCAGTACGTTCTGGCGATGAAGGTCCTTTCTCTCCGGGGATTCGGACACGACGTCGAGGATGTCGCTGAGCTAGCCCAGCGGCTTGGCTGCACAGCGCCCGAGCACCTTTTGCAACTCGTGAAGCGCTACTACCCCGACGAGCAAGTGCCCCCGGAGAAGGTTATAAGAATCCGTGATATTGTGAGGCAGTTGAATGCGCCCGACGACTCTAAGGGAAGCCGTGGACCAGGTCATTCAGGGGTATGACTTCTTCCACGCCACGGACGAGTTCCTCGACGAATTCTACGTGGCCCGCCCGGAACAGCGGCAGCGCATGATCGATGAGCAACCAAGCCTCACGGGCGTGTCCTTCCAGGACGCCTACGTCGGGGCGATGGGCGAGCACCTCGCCCGACGATGGGGACTGGACATTCCGGCGTGGGCAGACGACCCTTGCCGGTTTCTGGAGGAACCTTATTTCCCACCCTACACGCAGCTTGCCAAGGCTGCTTTCTTACACGACAGTCCGATTGCCTTCCGCCGCCGGCTGATCTTCACTGAGGCAGAGCCGCTACGCCGGGCACGGTTCCCCAAAGAAGGATAATGAGATCACTGCCGGAAACCGGGATATATCCGCGACTCACGCGTGCCTCTTGAATTGACGGCCTTCTGGCGGTAGTATTTTGGCGGGTCCTTCTACGGGTCAGCCGGAGGCAACATGAAAGCCGTACACGCAAAAGGTTCTTGGGGTGCAGCCCTGTGCATTCTGGTGGGCGCGAGCCTATCGGCGCCGCCGACGGTCCGTGCTCGTGAGAAAAACGAGCCCGACCCCGCCACCATTCAGCTCTTCCAGGTTCTCAACTCTTCCTTTGGCGGCAAAGTCGAGCACTTCTGCCTGCTCGGGGACATGTATACCGATGCAAGCGGGGAGCAATACCGCCGCGTGGTCCGCGTGGACTATGACAAGAGCCGGACTTTTGGCCGGCTGAATATTTATGTGCGAAGTGTAGGCAAGATGACCCCGGACCAGCTTGCCGCTTACTCGCCGCAGCAGATTTACGATTTCGGGGAGAGCGATCAGGCGAAGTACGTGAAGACAGACACGCTTACATTCGGCGCGCCCGGCGACCTGTATCTTGCGGCCCAGGGTGACGGTCCGTTGCACAGTGCGTCCATCACCGACCAGGTGCGCAAGCAATACTCCGATTTGATCACTCAATACGTAATTCCCGCCTTGCAGAAGGGTCCGGGTGCTCAAGCTCCATCCACGCAGTAGGCCAGCCTGCTAGTCCAGCCGGCTCAAGTCCTTCCTGGCGGCCTTAAAGTTCGGATCCAGCCGGAGAGCGGCCTGCAATTCTGAAATGGCTTCCGCCTTGCGACCCTGCTTCTCGAGTACGAGCCCGAGGCGCCAGTGCGCGTCCGCGAGCGTCGGTTCCCCGCCCTCAGGATCCGAGCCCAGATACTTTCTGAAACAGGCTTCTGCGCGCGCGAGAGCGCTGCCGCCTGACCGCGGATCGTTGAAAATCGCGAGCCCGGCGCGATAGTACGGATCCAGATCGTCCGGCACCTTATCCCCCGCCTGAGAAAGGGTGGTCTCGAGCCCGCTCCAGCGTCCTTCCGAGGCATCGGCTGAGGCGAGCAGCGAGTAAGCCGCGGCGCGGCCGGGATGCGTTTTGACAGCCTGCTGCGCGTATTTTCTCGCCTGATCGAGCTTCGGCCGCGGAGCTTGTTCATAAAATCCGGCCGCGCTGATCAGCACGTCGTAGTCGTTGGGGTTGGCAGCCAGAGCCTTCAGGTACCATGACTCCTCGGCGGCCGTATCCTTCGCGTCCCTGGCAATTCGCGCCTGCGCCAGATCGCCTTGCGCGGGATCGATCTTCGCGATCTCGTCCGCCATGGCGGCGGCCTTGTCCTTTCCTCCGCCCATCATGCGCGGCGCCTGCAGGTCGTATTCGAGCAGATCGAAGCGCGCATCGAGATTCCTGGGGTCGAGTTCGGCAGCCCGCTCGGCTTCGGCTTTGAATTTCTTCGCCCAGCCGGCCTTTGCAAACAGCGACGCTGTCTCAGCGGTCTCACCGTCCACATCCGCAAGCTGCCGGTGATATCGCGCA
Organism: Terriglobia bacterium; assembly: GCA_030037755.1. GTDB lineage: Bacteria > Acidobacteriota > Terriglobia > UBA7540 > UBA7540 > Gp13-AA77. Next base: position 4,212 of record JASHQD010000350.1, on the reverse strand, counting down.
TCGCTGCTCTTGAGCGCGACAGCTCTTTCGGCCAGGGCGCGCGCGTTATCGAGATCGCCGAAAGCATCGTCGATCTGCGACATCAGGTAATTCAGCTCGGCGTCGTCCGGATGAGCCTTGTACTGCGGCTCGAGCACCGCGCGGGCGCGTTTCCAGTGGCCGTCCTTGATCAGCGCACCGGGCGCGGGATCGTCGTCGGGAGCACTCGCAAACGACCGGGCAGGATTCCAGAGATTACCGGCGCAACATAAAAGCGCCGCAAGCAGCGCGGTCAGGAGACATCGCAAACGGCAGGTCTGTTTCACCGTGTAATCTTTCACGGCCTCCCGAGCAGCACCAGATGCTGATACGTGGCCGGATTGTTGGGATTAGGCGCGATCACCTTATCCGCCTTTGAAGTGAGACGAAGCCTCGGCAGGTCCTCTTCGGTAGCGGCGCCGCCCGGCGGCATGAGCTTCTGCGCGCCGGCCAGCAGGCCGATCTCGTAGCCTTCCTGGAGAGGCCCGTCAAAATAGGCCGCCGGAATGGCGAAATCCGCCGAGTAGCCTCCCGCAGTCTTTTTCCACGCGACCTTGATTTCCTGCTGGTAGTTCGCAAACCGTGCCGGCAGATTCCGCGCGACGATGTGGAAGCTGGGCGCCACATCCTGGAAATTGCCGGGATTCGCAACCAGCAGAAAGGCGTCCTGACCCGCCCGCGTCGCGTAGTAATTGCGCCGATAAGCGGTTTCGATCGCAAGCGAGATATCGTCGGCCGGCGCGCCGCCATTCTCAGTCGCCGGAGGTTTGTAGATCTCCGGATTCTGAATGTCGACGCCGACGTAGAGATACTGGTTGTCCCAGCCGAGGGCGAATCGGCCCGAAAAACTGCTCGCCGGGGCTGGAGCCTGAGCGGCGGAATCTGCGCCGGGCGCGGGCAACACGAGCGGATCCAGGTTGTACGCTTCACCCGACTGCCACTTGGTGAAGTCTCCGTCAAGCACAAGTGCTGTTGCCAGGCGGCGCGCCGCCAGCACGTGATACTCCTCGTTCCACTGCACGCTGCCGTCCGGAAGCTTCTTAAAAGCGGGATCACCGGCCAGCGCCTCGGAGCGCTCGCGAGTCCGTTTCGCGAACGGAGTGAGCTCCGGCGCGACCTTGTCAAGCTGCGGCTTGCCGGACATCGCCGCGAGCGCCGACTCGACCCCGTCCAGCCGCTGATCGATTTGCGGCAGGCCGATCGGCAGCCGCGCCGGGGTAAAGAGCTGCTGGAAGAGGTTGCTGTCCCAGCGGTAGTCGCCCCACGCCTGAAGCAGCGGCGCAAACGCCTGCGGTCCATCGGACCCGAACTGCGCCGTGAGCGCGTGCGCCTCCGCTTCTTTCGGATTATAAGCTCGCGCGTTCCACAGATAATCCGCGATCGTGGCCAGCGGAATCATCGAGGCGTGCGCCTCGTTCATGGGATTTGACAGCAGCCCGCGCACCGCCGCGCCCAAGCCGGGGTCGCGGCCCACGAGCGGACCGAGAAAAGGCCGCCAGCGCGCGAAATCATCGACCGGGTAGTTGTCCCAGACGAGCGGCGGACGTTTCAGGAATTTCGCCCAGTCGTCCGTCTGCTGAACCGTGATCACCGGCGACACCACTTCGGTGCCCGTCCACACCAGGTCCACGTGCGGATCGACCTCGGCGCCGAGCTCACGAATGTAGTCGAGGCTGCCGAATCCGTTCGTGTACGTGGTGGGCGTGACGACCAGGTGATTCTCGGGCGATAGCGCGATCAGATAGTGATAGAGCTTGTTGATGACGTAGGCGTGCGCTTCGGCCAGCGTCTTGAAGCGCGCCTTGTCCGCGTCGTTCTGAATCTCCTCCGGAACGTCGTCGAGAAAAAGCGCGTAGCAGGATGTGCCGAGCTTGCCGACGCTCTCCAGCTTCGCGGTGAGCTTGTTGAAATCCTCGTCGCTCGAATAAGTCATCGAGAGGCCGGGGCTGACGGCAAAGCAGAAGTCGACGAAATTCGCCTTCGCCGCCGTCACCAGGTCGCCGAGCTGCGCGAGGCGGTCCGGCGGGTAGGGATCGCGCCACTGCTTGCGATGGTAAGGATCGTCCTTGGGCGCGTAATAGTACGAATTCATGCCGTGCTGCCCTTCGAAACGCAGAAGATCCAACCGGTCCTGATGACTCCAGGGCGTGCCGTAGAAGCCCTCGACGATTCCACGCACGGCGAACGAAGGAAAGTCGGCGATGCCGATGGACGCGTTTCGACCTACCTCGACGGTAATCATGACCCGGGGCTTGGGGTTCAGTTCGGCGACCTTGCCTGAGGCCAGCCCGGCGAGAAGCTGCGGAATTCTGAGCATGCCATTGTGGAAACCAGCTGCGCCGCTTGCGGTGATTCGAGCGCTGCGGGGCGTATACGGTCCGCGCCCGCTGGTGTAGTCAAGCTGCATTCGATACGCGTCCTGCAGTACTCCGGATGGAGGTTGAGCTTCGCCGTGTGGCCAGCCGGCGCGGAATACCCGCTCGTTCTTTGCTTCAACAAGCTCGATCGTGAATGCGGCGTGCCGCCGGTTCTCTTCCGGCCGTGTCTTCAGGACAACCAGGCCGGCCCCGCTGGCCGCGGCGAGATCTTTGGCTTGGGCTTCGATACGCGGATCAAGCGTGGCGCTCGCAACGAGCGCCCAGGTCTTCGCCGCCGATTCCTGCGCGGCCACGGGCCCGACGGCCGCGGCTACAAGGCCGGCAGCCAGCAAGGCGATGAGGACCTTATCTCGGGGAATGATCATCAGGGGTCCCTCGGGCCTGTTTCTCCCAGCCGGGCCGCAGCTTTTTCCATCGGTAGGCTAGCAACTAGCCACTCGTCACCAGCCACTGCTTTTAAGGAAGACTCCACTGCCGCACCCGCCCGACGTCCACGTGGACGAACTGAGAGCCGGGATAATACCCGACACCACCCAGACGCAGCGCCAGCGCCGCGTCCCGCAGCCGGGCGATGCTGACGCCGGGGATCCGGATGTCGATGGCCTCGGCTTGCATGTGCAGGCTGTGCAGGGCGACGCCGGCCGAACGTTCCCGCAGGAAGCTATTGCTCCACGGCGTGCGATATCCGCAGATCACGTCGATCTCCGCGCCCGGCATGCCGAGCTTGCGCTCGATTGCCACCAGCAGATCGAAGACCCGCCGGTCATATTGCGGCACGGTGCCGGTGCGATGATCGCGCAGGAATTCGTCGAGGCGCACCACCGCGTCAGGCAGGTACGTATCGCCGCGGCGGTAGACGATATCGATGCGCTCGCCGGTGTGAGTGTGGAACATCCGAAGGCGATAGGGCGAGTCGACGGAAGGGGTTGTGGGCGAGGCAGACGCAGTCGTGGCCGCGGTGGCGCCCGCGGCGGTACCGCCGGCCGGCGGATTGGAAGTTGCGGGAGTGGCGCCCCGGATTGCAAACGAGGAGGCTGTCAGCACGAAAAGGACTCCCGCCGCGCATCGACACATACTTGGGATTCGTTGGCTCAAACTACAATTCTCGCAAACGCGGGTGAGTTTAGTCCAGCCGCACCTTATATGATGCGAGACGTGACCCACAATTTCATTACCACGTCCGGTCCTTTGGCCTTGGCCATTTTCTCCATTCATCGCCTTTGAGACTCCTCCACGGTTCTTGATTCCGGTCCGGATCGCCATTGGCCAGCAGCTTGTAGCGGTACCGCTCCAACGCCCCCGGTTTCGCGATCCGGAATAGCCGCGAGCGTACTTTGCCCTCGTAGACGCGATAGCCGGCAGGCCAGCCGGGGAGGCAACGGCGCCTCTGGCACCAGAAGACCATCCCGGCGCGGGTCCAGGGGTCGATGATGCCGTATCGCCGCAGAACGAATCCGCAGTGGGACGATACCGGATGTTTGTTTCTTCCTGAAAGCAAAGGGTTTTCCAGCTTTGTTCCCGAGAAGTGGGTGCGTAGAGCCAGGCACCAGGCCCGCAGGGCGATCTTGTCGATCTCCCGGCGCGACGCCAGATCCTGCCCGCGAATCGCACGCGCCACCCGGGATCGGACGGCCCCGTAAAGGGCTTCCCACCCCGTCTGACCGGCTTCGAGAAGCTGAGTCCGCAGCCGCGAGGAGCGTGCCACCAGGACAGCATACCGGCCGTGCTTCAGAGCATTCAGGCTGACACGGGCCTTGCCGCGACGGGTGCGCGGTCCGGTGGATTTGAGGGCGTTCGCCCGGCGCGCGGCCAAAGA
>JASHQD010000349.1 GCA_030037755.1 Terriglobia bacterium | reverse complement strand
CGTGCTCGATGTGTTCGATCCCGTACTTGAGCAGTGCCGACGTCATCATGGCGACGCGCGCGCCGGCCATCATGGATTTGAGGACGTCTTCGGCCGTGTGCACGCCGCCCGTGATGGCGAGGTCGGCGTCCACGTGATCGTAGAGGATGGCCGCCCAGTGCAGGCGGAGCAGCAGCTCGTAAGAACTGCTCAGGGTGAGGCGCGGCACCACTTCGAGCTTTTCCAGGTCGAAGTCAGGCTGATAAAAGCGATTGAAGAGCACCAGGCCTTTGGCGCCGGAGCGATCGAGGTGGCCGGCCATATTGGCCATGGCGGTGAAATAAGGACCGATTTTAACCGCGACCGGAATTCTGACGCTGGAAGTCACTTCGCGCACCAGTTCGCAGTAGGTGCGCTCGACTTCCCCCGAGGTCATGCTGGGGTTGGCAGCCACGAAGTAGATGTTCAATTCCAGCGCATCGACGCCCACCTGTTCCATCTTGCGCGCGTACTTCGTCCAGCCGCCGGAGGAGGAGCCGTTCAGGCTCGCGATTACCGGGATCTGGACCGTGCGTTTCACGCGATAGAGGTGCTCGAGGTAGCCGTCGGGTCCGCGGTTGTACCAGTTCAGCTCCGGTAGATAAGTGAGCGACTCCGGAAAGCTCTCGGTGCCCGCGCCGAGGAAGCGATCGAGCTCGTGGCTCTCCAGGTTGATCTGTTCCTCGAAGAGCGAATGGAAGACGACGGCTGCGGCGCCGGAGTCCTCCATCTTGCGTACGTTTCCGAGGTCCTCCGACAGCGGTGAGGCGGAAGCGACCAGCGGATTCTTGAGCTGCAGTCCGAGGTAAGTGGTGGTGAGATCAGCCATGGTGTCCTCCCTCTATCAGCGGGTTGAGAGTTCGTTGAGAGTCGAGAAGTTGAGAGTTGAGAAAGTTCAGAAGTTGAAAGTTCTCTCAACTCTCAACTCCTTAACTCTCAACTCCTTAACTCTCAACTCTTCGACTCTCGACTCCTCGAATAACCTCTGCCTGTCACAATACTTCGCAATCCTCATTTGGTTGCCTTCTCCGGCAGTGACGACACCGCGGCTACAGCGCCGTCGCCGTCCGCGGGCAGAGCGGCGAGATCGCGATAGGCATGCCAGCGATGCTCGGTGTCCTCGCGGGCGAGTTCGAGCAGCCGCTTGGCCTCTTCCGGATTGCTGTGCTTCAGCATGGTGTAGCGCGTCTCGTTATAGACGTACTTCTCGAGCGGAATCGTCGGCTCGCGCGAATCGAGCTGTAGCGGATTGTGTCCGGCCTTGGCGAGCGCGGGATCGAATCGCACCAGAGGCCAGTAGCCGGACTGCACCGCATTCTTCTGCTGCTCGATGCCGTACATCATGTCGTAGCCGTGCGCAATGCAATGGCTGTAAGCGATGACGATCGACGGCCCGTCGTAGGCCTCGGCCTCGCGGAAAGCCTTGATGGTCTGCATGTCGCTGCCGCCCATGGCGACGCGCGCCACGTAGACGTTGCCGTAGTTCATGGCCATCATCGCCAGATCTTTCTTCGGGCGGCTCTTGCCGCCGGCGGCGAACTTGGCCACCGCGCCGCGCGGCGTTGACTTCGACATCTGCCCGCCGGTGTTCGAGTAGACCTCCGTGTCGAGCACCAGGACGTTGACATTCGCTCCGGACGCCAGCACGTGGTCGAGCCCGCCGTAGCCGATGTCGTACGCCCAGCCGTCGCCGCCGACAATCCAGACGCTCTTCTTCACGAGTGTGTCCGCGATCGCGAGCAGGTCGCGCGCTTCGGGCGCGTCCAGGCCGGCGAGATTCTGCTTCAGGCGCCCGATCTTCTCGCGCAGCGCCGCGATTCCCTCGGGCGTGGACTGGTCAGCGGTGAGAATTTCTTGTGCCAGCTCCGGGCTGATCACCAACGCCAGCTTCTCAACCAGTTCGCGCGCGTACGTACCCTGCTTGTCGAGCGCCAGCCGCATGCCGAGACCGAACTCGGCATTGTCTTCAAAGAGCGAGTTGGACCACGATGGGCCCCGCCCCTGAGCGTTGCACGTGTAAGGCGTGGTGGGCAGGTTGCCGCCGTAGATCGAGGAGCACCCGGTGGCGTTGGCGATCAGCATGCGATCGCCGAAGAGCTGCGTCAGCAGTTTGATGTAAGGCGTCTCGCCGCAGCCCGCGCACGCGCCCGAGAACTCGAACAGCGGATCGAGCACCTGGACGTCCTTTACCAGGCCCAGGCTCAGCTTGCTGCGATCGGGCTCATGCAGGTTGAGGAAGAAATCCCAGTTGGCGCGCTCCGGCTCGCGCAGCGGCACTGCCGGCGCCATGTTGATCGCCTTGTGCTTTACCTCGCTCTTGCTCTTCACCGGGCAGACTTCCACGCAGAGCTTGCAGCCGGTGCAGTCATCGGGCGCCACCTGCAGCGAATAGCGCGCCTCTTTGAAATCCTTCCAGCGCGCCGGCACTGACTTGAAGGTGGATGGCGCACCGTTCAGATTGTCAGCGCTGTAAAGCTTGGCCCGGATCACCGAGTGCGGGCACACCATGACGCACTTGCCGCACTGGATGCAAAGATTCTCGTCCCAGACCGGAATCTCGAGCGCGATATCGCGCTTTTCCCAGCATGCCGTCCCTGACGGGAACGTGCCGTCGGGCGGCAGGGCGCTGACCGGCACCGAATCGCCCTGTCCGGCGATGATCCGCGCCGTGACGTTCTGGACGAACGCCGGCGCCTCGGCGGGTACCGGCGGCAGCACGTCAAACTGGCTTGAGACTCCGGCCGGAACCTTGACCTCGTGCAGGTGATCGAGCGTCTGATCGACGGCGGCGAAGTTTTTCTGGACCACGGCTTCGCCGCGCTTGCCATACGTCTTCTCGATGGAGTGCTTGATGGCCGCGATGGCCTCCTCGCGCGGCAGGACCCCGCTGATGGCGAAGAAGCAGGTCTGCATCACGGTGTTGATGCGCCCGCCCATGCCGGCTTCGTGCGCCACTTTGACGGCGTCGATCACGAAGAATCGCAGCTTCTTGCGAATGATCTGCCCCTGCACCGTGCGCGGCAGGTGATCCCAGACGTCTTCAGGTCCGTAAGGGCTGTTCAGCAGGAAGGTGGCGCCGGTCTCGGCGGCGCTGAGCATTTCAACGCGCTCGAGAAACGCGAACTGGTGGCAAGCCACGAAGTTCGCCTGGCTGATCAAATAGGTGGAGTGAATCGGCTTCGGACCGAAGCGCAGGTGCGACGTGGTCAATGATCCGGACTTCTTCGAATCGTAGACGAAGTAGCCTTGGGCGTAGTTCGGCGTGTCTTCGCCGATGATCTTGATCGAGTTCTTGTTTGCTCCCACTGTGCCGTCGGAGCCGAGACCGTAGAAGATGGCGCGCACCGTGTCCGGGCTCTCGGTCGAAAACGACGGGTCGAAGCTGAGGCTGGTGTGGGTCACGTCGTCGTGAATGCCGATGGTGAAGTGGTTCGAGGGCTTCGGCTTCAGCATCTCGTCGTAGATGGCTTTGACCATCGCCGGATTGAATTCCTTGGACGAGAGTCCATAGCGTCCGCCGATCACGCGCGGCATATGCTCGAAACCGTCGCGAGACGTATCGCCGGCCCAGGCTTCCTGGAGCGCCGTGACCACATCCATGTAAAGCGGGTCGCCGACTGCGCCCGGCTCCTTGGTGCGATCGAGCACGGCGATCGTCTTCACCGTCCGCGGCAGGGCGTTGACAAAGTGCGCCATTGAGAATGGGCGGAACAGCCGCACCTTCAGCAAGCCGACTTTCTCGCCGTGCCGGTTCAGATATTCCGCCGTCTCCTGAACCGTCTCCGCGCCCGAGCCCATGAGCACGATCACGCGCTCGGCGTCGGCCGGACCGAAGTAATCGAACAAATGGTACTGGCGGCCGATGATGCCCGCGAACCTGTCCATGGCGTTCTGGACGATGGTCGGGCAGGCGAGGTAATAAGGATTCGAGGCCTCGCGCGCCTGGAAGTACAAGTCGGGATTCTGCGCCGTGCCGCGGATCATGGGCCGGTCGGGCGAAAGCGCCCGGGCGCGATGAGCGAGAACCAGCTTTTCATCGATCATGTCGCGCAAATCCGCGTCGCTCAGCTGTTGAACCTTGGCGACTTCGTGCGATGTTCGGAATCCGTCGAAAAAGTGCAGGAAGGGCACGCGGGCTTCGAGGCTGGCGGCCTCGGCAATCAGGGCGCCGTCCATCGCCTCCTGGACCGTGTTGGAGGCGAGCATGGCGAATCCGGTGGCGCGCGTGGCCATCACGTCACTGTGGTCGCCGAAAATCGAGAGGGCGTGCGTGGCCAGAGTGCGCGCGGCCACGTGGATCACGGCAGACGTCAGCTCGCCGGCGATCTTGTACATGTTGGGGATCATCAGCAGGAGGCCCTGCGACGCGGTGAAGGTGGTCCCGAGCGCGCCTGCCTGCAACGCGCCATGGAGGGCTCCGGCGGCGCCGCCTTCGCTCTGCATCTCGACCACTTTGGGCACGCTGCCCCAGATGTTGGGGCGTCCTTGCGTGGACCATTCGTCCGCCCACTCGCCCATCGGCGACGACGGCGTAATGGGGTAGATCGCGATGACTTCGTTCAGTCGATACGCTACCGAGGCCGCAGCCTCATTGCCGTCAATCGTCACGGTAGGTCGGGTCATAGGATCTCTGCCTCCCGCCGGACGCCTTGCATCCGGAGCCTCAACTTTGTCTGCGATAACTGACGAATGAATGCTCATAATCCACTACCTTCCCGGAGCAGCGCAAGTGGCCAAATCGCCCGCCCACAGTTGGTTTTATCAAGCGAAAGGCCCAGACACAGTGACGGTGATCACTTAGGTTAGCCCGAGCGTCCGGCTCGAAATCTGTCACAGATTGGCCTCTTATCGTGGCTAAACTGATCCCCTTCGGCATCAAAAACATCGTTTTTCCCTCCTGAAATTGCATCTAACTCGCTTTTCATCAGTAGCCTGCTGGATTTAGTCGCATAAGTAGCTGTATTTTCAGTAACCTGCTGGGTTTCCTGCCCTATGAAAAACAGAAGTTCATTGCTATCAGTGACCTGCTGGGTTCGATCGTGCAAAATCAAGATATCCACTCTTGTTTCCTCCGCTGCGCGCCGCGAACCGTAGCCCAACACAAGTATTGTCCTCCCGAAATTCGGGACGGTGGGTGAAAGTGAGAAAGTGAGGAAGTTTATTTGCAGAATGGTTTCAATAACTTGGAGGCAAGAGTGTAAAAACTACGCAGCAGGCGTTCATGCGGTCAAGGTGGGGCCGGACCGCGCTGTTCCCCGCGGGTGAGGTCAACCCGCTGCGGGGTTCATCACCCATTTCCGTGGACCTCTCTATCCATAGGGTGCACCCACTGGCGGTCGCCAACATTCTCCAAAAGGGTCATTCTGCCGGTCATGGAACGGGCAACTTCACCTTAGCCTCGTCCGTTCCTGATAAACCTGGGAGCCTCTCTCGTTGGCGGTTGGCGACTTCAACGCAGACGGCAGTGGGCAGCAGGCAGTGGCCATTACCAGTAGGCAGAATCTCGGCCAGCGAGGGAATCCACAATCAGGGGGAGCGGTGAGGTTGGCTGCTTGCCCCAGGCGGATGGTCGGCCGCAACCATTCTCATCAACGGAACCGAAATCAACGAGACCGGCCAGCCGGCATCAGTTAAGAGCAGGTCGACGACCTGTTCCGCCTTATCCTGCTGGTCGGGACCGATGCATCGTCGGCTGTTAATTCTGAAGGTTACTCATTGACAGCAAGGCGCGAGCTACCTTAACGTGGGCAGCGCCTGGCCGATTCGCCGTTCCGTCGGGGCCAAGCAAATGCGGACACGCATCGCTGCTCCAAGGAGAATCAGAATGAGTACTCAACCCGCAGCTCTGCCCAATCCCGAGCACATTTTGCGAGTCGGCCTCGGCTTTTGGGCCTCGAAAGTACTGCTGAGCGCCGTGGAGATGGGAGTATTCACGGAACTGGCCAAAAAACCGGAAGATCTGGAAACGTTGCGGGGCCGCCTGGGGCTGCATCCACGCTCGGCGCATGATTTTCTCGACGCTCTGACGGCGCTCGGATTCCTGGAGCGGACAGATGGGAAATACGCCAATACGCCTGCGACCGATCTGTATCTGGACAAACACAAGCCCAGCTACATCGGCGGCATGCTGGAGATGGCCAATCAGCGCCTGTACGGGCATTGGACCCATCTTACAGAGGCTTTGCGCACGGGAAGGCAGCAGAACGAGTCAAAGGACAGTAACGCGGCGTCACCGTTCGAAGCTCTCTACGCCGATCCGGCCAGGTTGAAGGTATTCCTGGCAGCCATGACAGGGATCAGCCACGGATCAAACATCGCAATCGCGCACCAGTTCCCCTGGAGCCGCTACCAGAGCTTTGCCGACGTGGGCACGGCGCAGGGCGATCTCGCGGTCCAGATCGCGGTGGCGAATCCGCACCTGAACGGCATCGGGTTCGATCTCGCTGAAGTCGGGCCCATCTTCGAGGAGTACGCTGAGCAGCACGGCCTCGACGGGCGCTTGCGTTTCGCGCCCGGCGACTTCTTCAAGGACTCCCTGCCCAGTGTCGACGTCATCACCATGGGTCACATTCTGCACGATTGGAATCTGGACGAGAAGAAAATGCTGCTCCGCAAGTCCTATGAGGCCATACCCCAAGGGGGAGCCGTGATTGCCTACGACGCCGTCATCGACGACGACCGGTCCGAGAACGCCTTCGGGCTGATGTCGAGCCTCAACATGCTGGTCGAGACTCCCGGCGGCTTCGATTACACCGGCGCCGATTGCATGGATTGGATGAAAGAAGCCGGATTCAGCCAGACGCGAGTGGAGCATCTGGTGGGTCCGGATTCGATGGTGATCGGCATCAAGTAACTAGTTGCTGAGGGCTAGTGGGTAGTGACTAGACGACAAGGTTCTATCCACTAGCCACCAACAACTAGCCACTGTTACTCTCCCGGATGGTACGTTCGCGCCGTGTGCCCCTCGAGTTGCGAGCGGTAGAAGTAGACCTCCCTCAGATTCCCGGTGCTGTACCGCTGCGCTTCGTCGTCGAAATGCGGCGAAGCCGGATTGCCGCTCTCGCCACCCGCCGTCACCGCGCGGGCGCGTACGGTCTTTCCGAAATCGACCACGGCCACAAAACTGTTTCCACTCGTGCCGTACCATTTCTTCGTTCCCGGATAGGGCCGCGCTCCGAACGACGCAAGCGATCCCCACTCCGCCGAAGTGAATCCGACGGAAATGCTGGACTTTGAGTCGTCGAAGTGCGGAACGATAGCGTCATCGAGACGCTGGAAGCGGTTAATCTCACCCCACGGGGTTTGCCACGTTCCGAAGTCCGCCGTCAACCGGTCCGATGCCGCGGCGAGCGATTGCAGGAGCTGACCGGCAGGAACCTTGCTCCCGACATAGTCGTAGATGGGCGTGCCCGTGCGCGCCGCATCGGCATGCACGCGCCTGCCCATGTCTTCACCCCAGAACACCGCGAGCGACGTCGCAACCGAATCCACGCCCCAGCGGTAATCCCACGCGCGCAAAACTTTGATCTGGTCCGCCAGCTTGTCCTTCAGCGGATCGGAGTCCGGAGCGCCGTCCCACGCCCTGATCAACGCGGGCATGGCTTTCTCGAACCACGGAAGATAGCTGTCGAAGGCGACGCCGATCAGCGAATCGAGCGTGAAATCCTTTTTATCCTGCAGAACTCTAACTGCGTGGAGCCCGCGGGCGGATTCGCCACCGATCTCGACGTAAAGTGGAAAATCCTCCTTCTTCAGGCTGCCGATGCCGGCCGCCGACCAGGGCGCGTCATTCGAGTTGTAGATCCAGCCGCTCTTCGGATCGAGCAGATACGGCGTTTCGTCCACCGAAAGCAGCCCGTGCCAGTCCGTCGCGGGATCGCTGCCGTCGGCGGGCTTTGTCCAGTCGAAGCGATTGTCGCGGCGCGGAATGAAGTCGCCGTGAAAGTAGGCGATGTTGCCATCGGAGTCGGCGTAGATGGTGTTGTTCGACGAGTTCGTGTGCAGGTCCATGATCTTGCGAAACGATTTGTAATCCGCGGCCCTGGTGCGCGTGAAATCCTGTATCAGAGCCTTGACCGGCTCCTGCATCAGGCGGACGGTCACCCATTTGCCATCCTGTTCCGCGATCACCGGACCATGCGGGGTTCGATAAACAGTGAATTTCTTCTCCGCCATTTCGTGGTCGCTCCTGTATGGCACGGAGATTTCGCTCGCGACGACGGGCAGTTCCTGATCGCCGTACTTGTAGTAGTAGCGGTCGCCTTTCTTCTCCACAGTCTCAAGATAATCGCTGACGGCATTGACGCCGCTCGTTGTATGCATCCAGCCGAGGTGCGGATTGAATCCCTGGTAGACGAAGAATTGTCCCCAGGTCACGGCGCCGTAAGCGTCGAGTCCCTGGTCGCTCGCCATCTGCAGCTCTGAGCGAAAGTAAAATGATGTGTGCGGATTGATCAGCAGCATGGCGTGGTGATCGATGGTGTTCGACGGTCCTATGGCGACGCCGTTTGACCCGGACGGTTCGGGATTCTCATCTTCCTCGAGAGGCGGCAGGGCGCGGGCCAGCGGTCCCTTGCCGTAGAACGCCGCCAGCCGATTGAGATTGATGTGCTCGATGTCGCCGCCGATGCTGCCTTCGGTAAAGCTCAGCGGCATCCAGGGTTCGAATCGCTTGATGACCCTTGGTTTCACTTCGGGGTGTTTGTAGAGGTAGAAGTTCAGACCGTCCGCGAACGCATTCATCAGTGACTTCAGCCATTCAGGGCTCGTGGCGTACTCGTGCCGCAGCGCCTCGGCATCGACGAACAACTTCATCCGCAGGTCCTGGTAAATCTTCGACTCGCCTTCGGCCTCCGCCAGCCGGCCCATGCCGACGATGTAGTTGGTCTCGACGCGATTGAAATCGTCTTCGGCCTGCGCGTATTCCATTCCGAAGACTGCGTCGGCGTCTGTTTTGCCGTAAACGTGGGCGATGCCCCAATCGTCGCGGATGATGGTCACGTTCTGCGCCTCGCGCTCCCAGCGCGCGATCTCGGGATCCTGCGGTGCCCAGGCGCCGGCGCCGTAAAACGCGACAGCGAGGATGAGAAAGAGCTTTTTCATCAGTGCAAGTTACTCCGAAGGCGATCCGCTACTTCTCCCGGCTGCCTGGCTTGACCGCCGGAATCCCGGCGCGGCAGAAGGGACAACGCTGTTCGTCGTAGTTCTGCACGGTGAGAGTGGCCAAGGCTGCGCGAGGGATGCCCAGATCGGCGCTGCCGCCGCTGCGGTCCACGAGCGACCCTGCCGCGACCACCTTACCGCCCGCTTCCTCGACGGCGCGAATGGTTTCGAGCGTCGAGCCGCCTGTGGTGATCACATCTTCCACTACAATCGCAGGTTCGCCCGGTTCCAGGCTGAAGCCGCGCCGCAGCGTCATGCGTCCCTCTTGCCGCTCGGTGAACAGCGCGCGCACGCCCTGCGCCCGCGCGACTTCATGCGCCACCAGCACACCGCCCAGTGCCGGGGCCACTACGACTGTGGCCCCAGTCTTTCCGATCTTGGCGGCGAGTTCGCGTCCGAGTTGTTCGGCGACTTCGGGATGCTGGAGCACGAGCGCGCACTGGATATAGCGATCGCTGTGCAGTCCCGACGTCAGCAGGAAGTGCCCTTCCAGCAGCGCGTGATTGCGGCGAAAGATGTCGAGAATTTCGTCCTGGGTCATGCCCGGCGATCTCCTGATTCGGCGCTCGTGAGCGCGGTCTCGATCTCCTGTGCGATGGCGCGCGCCGCGGCGACCGGATCGGACGACTGGGTGATCGGCCTGCCGGCGACGAGGTAGTCTGCACCCGCGCGAATGGCGGCTTGGGGCGTGCTGGCGCGAGCCTGATCGTCGCGCGAGGCGTCCGCGGGACGAATCCCCGGCGTGACGATGGCGAATCCCGGTCCGCACGCTCGGCGAATCGACGCCGCTTCGTGCGGAGACGCCACCACGCCTCCGAGTCCGGCTGCTTGCGCGAGCGCCGCGAGACGCAAGACCACCGATTCGGGCGATTCGCGCCAGCCGATGTCCGCAATATCGCTTTCGGCAAGACTGGTCAGCGCGGTGACGCCGATCACCAATGGCGGCTTGCCGGCGCCCGCGCCCGATCGCGCGCCTTCGAGCGCGGCGTGCATCATGGCGCGTCCACCCGAAGCGTGAACCGTCATGATCGAGACGCCGAGGCTCGCCAGCTCGCGAGCGGCGCCTCGCACGGTGTTGGGAATGTCGTGGAGTTTGAGATCGAGGAACACACTCGCGCCGCGCCGGACCAGCTCGCGCACCAGCGCCGGTCCTTGCGCCGAGTAGAGCTCGAGTCCTACCTTGAAGACCCCCACGTGACCGCTGAGCGTGTCTGCGAGCAACAGGGCCGCGTCGGCCGAGGCGACGTCCAAGGCGACGATCAGCTTCTCTGCGGCCCGCGTCAGTGCGGCGCTGCTTTCGGTGGCGGCTTGATTACCTGAGGTCATTGATTCGCCCTTGACCTTTCGATCTTATAGGAACGTGGGCGCAGCGCCAACATCGGAATCGGCCCGCGCTTCTCGTCAGATCGTTCACGGCTTGTGATCGCCGGCATCGACTGACCCCGGTGACGCAAGCGCCTGCTCGGTCGCCGTGCCAGCGAAGTGCTCGCGAAACTCATCGGAACGCTTGCGAAGCTCGAGCCAGTCGAAAAACAGGTCCGGACTCTCGAGCCACACAGCGAACCAGCTCGCGACTTCCCGCTTCTCGCGGCGCTTCGCCGGATCGACGCGCAGGCTGGCTGCGAGACTCTCGGCGCGCTGACGTCCGCGCAACATCAACTTCCGCGCGAGTTCCGCACCTTCGCGATCCGACGCCGCGCGATAGTCGCGCCACGCCGCGTCCAGCGCGCGGATGGCATCCTCCGCCGCTCGAAGATCGTGGAAGTGCAGCACGCCTTCGAGGCGGCGATAGCGCTCCGGAATCGCGGGATCGGCGTAGCGATCCTCGTAGTCCACGCGCGCTCCTGCTTCGCGCAGGACCGCGGAGATATACGAGAGCGACGGCGGCCTCGATGGCGCGATGCGCTGCCGCAGATCGTTTTGAATGCGGCGCAACTCGCGGAAGCCCGCGGTTTCGAGGCGCTGCTCCCGCCAGCAGTCGAGAATCAGGCGCTTTCTGCTGACGCGTTCGGCCACGTCAATTCTCCGCCGGCACACGCTTGTGGCGCGATCGACGATGCCGCTGCGGTGGCGGCGCCGGCGCTGCCTGAACCACGGTTCCGTTCTGCGCAGCCACCTCGCGCCGATAGCGCGCCACATTCCGGTTGTGCTCCTCGAGCGTGCTGGCGAATACGTGCCCGCCGTGCAGATTGCTGACGAAGTACAGCGAGTCGCCCGCCGCCGGATGCAAGGCGGCGTCGATCGAGGCCGCACCCGGATTACAGATCGGACCCGGCGGAAGCCCGGCGCGCCGATAAGTGTTGTACGGCGAGTTTGAAGCGAGGTCGCCGGCGGTAATGGGCGCGGGGCCGCCGGGCGACGGGTCCATGCCCGCCGAAGCTAGCCTCGATGCATAGACGACCGTCGGATCGCAATCGAGCGCCATGTTGTGCTGCAGCCGGCGCGTGAAGACTCCGGCGATCTCGGCACGCTCCTCGGGATTCGGAGTTTCCTTCTCGACCAGGGAGGCGAGGGTCAGCACGGAATGCAGATTCCCGCCGGGATCGGAGCCCATCGCCTGGCCGAAGCGCGCCTGCAATACGTCGCGGAAGCGCGCGACCATGATCCGTGCTGCGCTCTCCGCCGTGGTGCTCGCGGGAAGCCGGTAGGTATCGGGGAAAAGATACCCCTCCAGCGACGGCGCGGCGGGATCGAGATCGCGAACGAGATCCGTGTGCGCGGTGGCTTCGAGAAACTCCTGCGGATCGAGCCCCACCTTCTGGTGCAAAATGCGCGCGATGTCGAATCGGTCCGATCCTTCGGGAACCACCACCAGGCGATAATAAATGTCGCCGCGGGCGATCTTCGCGTAAACGTCGCGCGCGTTCAGTGGGTGATCGAAAAGATATTCGCCTGCCTTGAGCGTCCGGTGGCGAAATCGTCCGGCGGCGTACAGCGCGAGGAACGGTGCGCGGATCCGCAGGACTCCTCGATCGGTCAGAATTTTGGCCGCCGCAGCCGCACTCGTCCCCGGCGGAATGGCTACGATCACGCTGCCGCGATAGCCGCGATAATCGTGAAAAGTCTCAAACAGCAAGAAAGCAGCGCCGCCCCCGACGAGAAACAGAATGACAGCCAGGAGCTTTTTCACGATCCTGCGCGCACCTCCGTCGATTCCATTCGGGCGCGCTCGAGCGCGCGGCGATCGAGATAGCTCTGCAGCAGGATCTGAGCGGCCACGCGGTCGCGCGCGCCCGGCTGCTTGCGCCGATCGGTGCCCCACTCGCGCAGAACGCGGTCCGCTTCGAGACTCGTCAACCGTTCGTCCCAAAGCTCGACCGGTAGCCCGAGGCGCTCGCGAATCCGCTCCGCGAAGCGCACCGCGCGCTTCGACATTCGGGTTTCTTCACCGGAATGGCTGATGGGATGCCCTACAATGACGAGCGCGATCGAATACTCCTCCGCGAGATGCTCGATGTGCGCGAAATCGGACTCGTTCGTGGTTCGCTCGAGCGTGGGCAGGCCCTGCGCCGTGAGGCCCAAAGCGTCCGAAACCGCGAGACCGATGCGCACACTGCCGAAGTCGATCGCCAGCACGCGTCCGGATTCAGCATTCTCAACCATACAACGATGATACCTTGCCCCCTTGGGATTGGCGACTGATCGAACGCGCACAGCGTTCACCAGACATCAGATGATCAAAAGTGAAGCCAAGCGTCCGCATCCGGACGTAGCTGCCCCGAAATCGAGCCGCTGTCTTGGGAAATCGTTGGCAAAGCCTAACAAAACATTGCCTTTATGAACGGGCTTCCGCTTGCACGGTACAATGAGTGCTGTCCACCATGCTTTCTAACCTTCGATACTCCGCGAGGAGCTTTGTACGCCGGCCGGGGTCGACACTCGCCTTGTTGTTCACCATCGCGCTCGGCGTCGCCAGCAACGTTTCTGTCCGTGGATTCGTTCAAGGGTTGACCACACCTTCGTTCACGCTGGGCTCCCTGAACGGACTGGTGTCAGTGTTCGGACGAGGCGCCCATGGTGAGGCGGGTCCGCTGACAACCGAGGAGTTCCTCGACGCCAGAAACCAGCGCGATGTGTACCGATGGTTCGGCGCCGCGCGTGTTTCGCCGGCCGCCATCGGGGTGGCCGGCAAGCTGGCCGGCCAGACGGCATTCGCCCCGGTCGCCTTGGTGACGCCGAACCTGGCCGGACTGTTCGGCCTGTCACTGGACAAGGGCGTCGTGATCAGCCAGCGCCTGTGGCAGGGCGAGTTCGGCGGGTCTGATGTTGCCGGCGAGGAGATTCAGATCAACGGCTCCGGGGTTCGCATCAGCGGCGTCGCGCCGGAGTGGCTGGAAGGCATTTATCGCGACCATCCGGTGGATGTCTGGATGCCCTGGCAGAAGGAAGCGATTCAGCAGCCCGAAGGCAGCCGGAATCTCTGGATTCTGGCGCGACTGGGCCCCGGTGTTTCTGCGCGCCAGGTCGAGCGTGCGCTTCGGTCCACAGGCCACGATGGCCTGCGTGTGCTGCCGTACCAGGGCATGACGCCTGAAGCCTCGGCGGGCCTGTCACGGCTTGGCACGCTGCTGAAGCTCGCGGCGGGCGCCGTGTTCGTTATCGCTTGCCTCAACGTGTGCCTGCTTCTACTGGGGCGGTCCTTCCGGCGATTCCACGAGACCGCGCTGCGCGTCTCACTCGGGGCCAGCCGGTGGCATCTCGCTCAGGAGCTCTTTTCCGACAGCGCTGTTATCTCGATTGCCGGCGGCACCGCGGGTCTGGTACTGGCCCTGTGGACGTCGTACATCGTTCCGGCGCTTCTGTACGAACAGGATGCGGAACATCTGGTCTTCGCGCTGAACCTGCAGGGCATCGCGGAAACATCGTGCGTGCTTGTCGGGATCATGGTCCTCTGCGGTCTGCTGCCGGGTGTGATCATTCCGCTTCAGCATCCGACGAGCGTCCTGCAGCGATTCAACGCTGGGGCCCTGCCGTCGATCCGGCGCTTGCAGTTCGGACTTGTGGCGGCGCAAATGGCGAGTTGCTGCGTGATCGTCGTCTCTGCGGCTTTCCTGTTCCAGGCTCTTCGCGCGGCCCTGGTGACGAGCGCGGGTCCCGAGCTCCAGCACACCGTTCTCGCCAGCGCCCAAGCGAATCCTCGCGTCGCCCTCGAGTATTTCCGGCAGGCCGGGCTGGCGGCGAAATCGGTGCCCGGCGTGACCCGGATCGAGTGGGCCGCGACTCTGCCCGGAAGCCAGCCGATGCAGGAGTCGTTCCGCATGGTGCCGGCGCAGCCGCCGCTCCGCGAAATCACCCTGGACACCGATTGGATCACGGATAGTTCACTCCAGCTTTTCAGTCTCCCGCTGAAGGCCGGGCATATGTTCAGCGTCGCGGAGCAGGCGTGCCGGGCTGCGATCGTGAATGAGCAGGCAGCCCAGGAGCTGTTTGGCAGATACACCGTCGGCCGAACGCTGCAGACTCAGAACTCGCTGCCGATCGAGATAATCGGCGTCGCCGCCCTGCGGGCGTCGAAGCCGGGGAAGAGTCGCCCCACGCTCTACTCCGACTACACTGGCCGCGAGGCGTCGCCGCGCCGAAT
Organism: Terriglobia bacterium; assembly: GCA_030037755.1. Taxonomy (GTDB): domain Bacteria; phylum Acidobacteriota; class Terriglobia; order UBA7540; family UBA7540; genus Gp13-AA77. The sequence continues at coordinate 2,830 of JASHQD010000349.1, read as the reverse complement.
CCCTGGCGTGCAGTTTCTCGCCGCCGTGGCATCGGAGCCGAACTGGGGCGAGCTCGAAACCAACATCGTCTCGCCCGGTTACTTCGCCGCCGTGGGAATCAAGCTCATCGCAGGCCAGGACTTTAGCGGCCCGGCAAAGTCGGCGGACTGCCGGACCGGTATCGTCAATCAGGAAGCGGCTGACCTCTATTTCAGTGGAAAGGCCGTGGGCGCCGCGGTTATCGACGAACAGGGCCGCCGCACCGGCATCATCGGAGTGGTGCACTCGGAGCCGCTGGGAACTTTCCAGCGGCATGCGGAGCCTACGCTGTATCTCCCCATGTCGCAGGCCGTCCTTGCGCGAATGAGCCTGATTATCCGCGTAAGCCGGATCAACGATTCTCTCGTGTCCGATCTTCAACGCCGGCTCGAGGCGGTGTCCGGCCGCGGTCCGAGCCCGATCCTCGTGCGAACGCTCGAGACCTACCTCAATCAGACGTCGCTCGCTCCCTTGCACATCGCCGTGGTGCTCCTTGGCGTATCGGCCACCATCGCGCTTCTGCTCAGCATTCTCGGCCTGGTTGGCGCGCTTAGCGAGATTGCGCGGCAGAGGCGCCGCGAGCTGGCAGTTCGCGTTGCCCTGGGAGCGCAGCGCTGGCGCGTGATCGGAGAGGTGCTCGGAGAAGGATTCCGGCTCGCCGGAGCAGGCACCCTGGCGGGGATGCTCGCATCGCTTACCTTATCGCGATGGATGAGCGGCATCACGCGCGGCGGCGGTTTGCCGGAGCTCTGGGTCTGGCTGGCGGCGCCGATCGCATTAGCGGGAGTGGTTACGCTCGCGAGCGTCCTGCCCGCGCGCCGCGCGCTGATGGTGAACCCCATCGCGATCATGCGCGAAGACAACTGACGACGATTGCGTCACGAGCCAGAATCCGACTTCGATTTCGTTCGTTCCCGATCGAGCAGCGCCTGTTTGCGCTCGAGTCCCCAACGATATCCACCGAGGCTCCCGTCCTGACGCACCACGCGATGGCAGGGAATGACTACCGCCACGCGATTGGTGGCGCAGGCGTGACCCACGGCGCGAACCGCGCGGGGACTTCCGACGGCACGCGCGATTTGCGCGTAGGAACGCGTCTCGCCGTAAGGAATGTCGCGCAACGCTTGCCAGACTTTCCACTGAAAAGCCGTGGCCTGAACATCGACCGGCAGATCGAGCGCCGGCGTCCGCCCGCTGAGGTGCTCGCGAATCTGCGTCACGTGAGAATCGAGCCCCCTGGAATCGCGCTCGATTGCGGCGCGCGGATATTCCTCGCGAAGCGCCTTCACCAAAGGCGCGTCCGAATCGCCCAGGCAGACCGAGCACACGCCTCGCCCGGTGGCGGCGATCAGCAGCCGGCCGAGGATCGAGTCCACGATGGTGTAGCCGATTCGCATTCCTTCGCCGCCACGGCGATAGGTGCCCGGGGTCATGCCGAGCTGCGATTGCGCGCGCTCGTAGACGGCGCGACTCGACCCGAAACCGGCATCGTAAACGGCAGCAGCCACATTATCGCTGGTCTTGAGACTCGCTTTGAGACGGCTCAACTGCTGCGCGTCGCGATATTCGCGCGGGGTGACGCCCGTCAGCCGCTTGAATCCGCGAGAGAGACGATCCGGCGTCATTTGAAGGCGCTTGCTGAGGGACGCCAAGGTCGGACGATCTTCGTCACTGGCAGACATGGCGCTCACGGCGCCGGTCACGAGCGCAGACTGCGCGCGAGTCTCGTGGCCGCGTTTGCCGCAACGGCGGCAGGCGCGGAACCCGGCTTCTTCGGCCGCCTGCGGTTCGGGGTAGAATTCCACCTGATCGCGCCCAGGCCGGCGCGACGGGCAGGAAGGCCGGCAATAAACTCCGGTCGAACGCACGGCGTAAACGAAAGCACCGTCAAAAGTGCGATCGCGCGCCAGCACCGCCTGCCAGTAACGGTCCTCGGTGGTCATTCGTGGCTGCTCGATGATCCTTGTGCTCACGCTGAGTGTCATTTTAGCCTCTCTTCGATATGATTCTCATCCCGGTTCCCGGGGCATGCTCAAGATACGACGAGGCCCGCGAGAGTCTCTATCCGATTAGCGCAGTCAAATTCAAATCGAGAGTCGACAGTCAACAGTTGACAGTCGAGACTTGACAGTCGACAGTGGACAGTCAACAGATGGAGACCTTCGAGTCGTGTGAGGAAGGGGGAAGACCGAAATGCTCCAAAAGACCAACAAAAGCCGCTCGTTCACCACGATCACAGCGTCAATGAGGCGACGATTCGCCTGGCGGGCAGCGCTGCTGAGCGTCGTGCTTGCCTGGACGGCTCAAGCAGGCTGGGCACAAGCGCGTCCCGCGCCCAGCCCGGCTGTGCCCGCCATCTACGAGCGCGTGCTTGCCCAAATCCAGAAGATCCCGATCTTCGACCACCACGCTCATCCTGGTTTCTTCGACGATCCGGATGTGGATGCCATGGTGGTCCCACCCAGCCACCTGGCTTCACGGCTCCGAGACACAAACCCGGAGCTCATTGCGGCCGCGCGATCGCTCTTCGGCTACCCTTACCACGATCTCGCGCCGGATCACGAAGCCTGGCTTGCCAAGCGCAAGGCTGAACTGCAGAAGCAGCAGGGCCGAGCCTATTTCTCGGGCATTCTTGACCGGCTGAACGTTGAGACTTCGCTCGCCAATCGCGCCGCTGCGGCCGATTACCTCGATCCGGCCCGCTTTAGATGGGTTTTCTTCGTGGACTCTTTCCTCTTTCCGTTCGACAACAGCGCTCTGGCAGCGCGGAATGCCGACGAAGGCGCTTACATGCCACTTCAGGACAAGATG
>JASHQD010000348.1 GCA_030037755.1 Terriglobia bacterium | reverse complement strand
CACGGTCCGGCGCGCCCAGCAGGCTGCCGTAATTGCCGTAAGGGACCGGCAGCGACACGACGCGATCGCCGATGCCCTCAAGGTCGATCCGGAACGGCTCTTTCTTCTTCTCCTCGCCGCCGGTCGCGGGCTTGGTCTCGCTGGCCTCGCCGGACGTGGGCTTGGAGGCAGCGCCCGGCTTCGCCTCCGGCGGTGTTTGCCCCGGTGGAGTTCCAGGAACCGGCGTGGACATTTCGGGCGGCTGGATGGTCACCTCGTCGCTTTGAGGCGCAAAAGGCGAGGGAGCGTTGGCGCGCAGAGTAGTGATATAGATTCGAGTGGCTTTGGGATTGGCGAACTCCACGTCGAACACACCCAATACTTCGTTGTAGTCGCGCTCCGAGAGGAAGTAGAAGTAGCGCCCGTCAGGATCGAATGCCGGGCTGTGACTGTTGTAGAAATCCGTGGTGACGGGCGTAATCTTGCTATTATCGAGTGAATAGAACGACAGCCACTCGTTGCGGTTGTCCGCGTTTTTGCCGTACGCCACCCACTTGCTGTCCGGAGACCAGACGTACTCCGCCATGTCGGCGAAGCGATTCTGATCGATAAACACGGGCTTCTTGTCCTTGACGTCCACGTAGTAGAGTTTGCAGTCCTTATCGGCGTAGAGCAGCTTGGTGCTGTCGGAAGACCACGTGGGCGCGAGCCGGTACATGGTACCGCCGCTCGTGATCTGCTGCTCCGGGCCCATGCCGTCCTGCGGCGCGATGTAGAGCTCATCCTCGCCGGTTCGATCAGACATGTAGGCGACCCATCGCCCGTTGGGCGACCAGGCGGCGTCGCGCTCCTTGATGCCGGGCGTGTGCGTCAGATTACGCACGCTGCCTTCTTTCGCGGGCACGGTGAAGACGTCGCCGCGCGCGCTGAGCAAGGCACGCTTGCCGTCGGGCGAGATGTCAAAAGCTGTGATCAGCTTGGCGACATTATCCCAGTGCTTGCGGGTCAACGGCTCGTCCCCATCGAGATAAATCGCGAGCTTCTGCGCTTTCTCCGTCTTGAGGTCAAAGAGGTAAAGATAGCCGCCGTTCTCGAACACGATCGCGTCGGGTCCGAGACTGGGCCAGAGCACGTCGAAATCCGTGAAGTGCGTGAGCTGCCGGATCTCCTTCGTCTTAAGGCTGTAGCTGTAAAGGTTCAAGCGATGCTCGGAGCCGCGGTCGGAGTCGAAGTAGATCGTGTCGCCGTGCCACATCGGGAAGGTATCGGTCCATTCGGTGTGCGGCATCTGTTCGATCTGGTTGGTCTTGAAATTGTAGATCCAGATGTCTTGCGCCATGCCGCCGGTGTAGCGTTTCCAGGTGCGGAAATTGCGGAAGATGCGGTTGTACGCCATGCGATCGCCGTCGGGAGAGAACGACATCAGGCCGCCCTTGTCGATGGGAAGGCGCTCGGTCAGTCCGCCATCCACGCCGATCACGAAAGGCTGTCCGAACCAGTCGTTGTATGTCTCCCGGCGTGACAGATACACGATTCGCTTGCTGTCCGGGAACCAGGTGAGGATCTCGTTGTGAATGCCCATGCGTTCGTTCAGGGGGCCGCCGCCGGGATGAAACGTCAGTTGCTTCGGCTCGCCGCCTTGGGACGGCATGACGTACACGTTGAAGTTGCCGTCGTATTGACCCGTGAATGCGATCTTGCTCCCATCGGGCGAGAATTTGGGAAAAAGCTCCAGCCCCGGATGCGTGGTAATGCGCCGCGCCGTCCCGCCCTGACGCGACACCAGCCATAGATCGCCGCCGTAGCTGAACACGATCTGATCACGGGAAACATCCGGGAAGCGCATGAGGCGCCCTTCGCGTTGCTGACCGAACTGGACCGAAGCCCAGGCGATCGAGAGCGCCAGGGCCGCTGCCGCTGCGATCAACCACCTTCTGTGTCGATTCATAGTCTTCCTTGTTGTCCCTTCCCCTCCGGCCAGGCTTCTACTGTGCTAGAAGGCGTGATTATATGCGATTCACCCGCCGCGCTGTCTGTGACGTGGCACACGGAGGGCGAGGAAAGCTGATCGCGGCCGCGTGGCGTGCGCTGGAGTCGAGTAGCTCCTCAGTCGACTCGCCCGTGCCCCACTGCCCCGTCGGCTGATTCACCGGCACGTCCGTCGATGTCGGTTTTCTCGTCGCCGTCGTAAGCGCCCGGTGCTGGAATGTCGCCGCTCGCGCCCCACTGCTGATGAACGCTCAGGCCGGTGCTGCTGTAAATGACGTACCACGTCTGATTCGATAGGGCGCCACACCGCAGGTTCGCCTTCACCGTCACCGTAGAAATCCACGGTCAATGTAGGACTCTCCGCCAGCGCCGAGACGCCGGTAGCTGACAAGCTCACAGTCTGGGGACTGGCTGGGTCGCTATCGGCAACAGTGACGGCGGACCTGAGCGACACGGCCGACGTTCGGGGGCTTGGCCGACGCTTACTCGTTCCAGCCCTCGTGCTCCTGCCAGTCCACGATCCGCTCGTGGATCTCGCTGCGCGGCAGCTCGACCCAGGTCTTCTTCGAACCCTCGTCGAGATTGCCGTCCTGCGACTGGTAGATCCAGCCCATTTCCTGCTTCATCGCCGCCACCTCGCCGCTCAGATTAAGCACGTAGGGCTGGTACTTGTAGGGCGCGGGCTTGTAGCCTCCCGATCCATAAGCCTGGTCGGCGAGCACGATGGTCCCCGGATCGATCCCGTGGCGGCGCAGGAGTTCCTGGCAGGCTTTCAAGGTGAACCAGTTGGCTGTGCGATGGTCCACGTGCCGTTCGTCGGGATGAGAGACGGCGATCATCGCCGGATGAAACTCGGTGATCAGGCGCTCGGCGGCCTCTTCCACCGCGTCGCGCGCGTAAGGAAGATTGGGGACGAACATGCCTTCGTAAGGCGAATGATCGACGGCGAGGTAGATGTCGAGAAACGGATTCGCCGGATGGATGTGGTTGAACCAGATTTCCCCCGAGCCCCCGTCCGGCAGGCCGAGAAACGATATCTCGTCGCGCCGCACGCCGATGTGCTCCAGAGCTTCGGTGGATTCCTCCATGCGCACGGTGCCGAACTCGCGCGCGCGGGGGGGATCGCAGGGATGTCCGTCGAAGT
>JASHQD010000347.1 GCA_030037755.1 Terriglobia bacterium | reverse complement strand
TGCCGGCCATCCGGTAGGAGATCTCGAAGTGGTGCGACGCACGCTGCGAGTGCCCGATGCTGGCGCGGCCGCTCGCAGCGTCGGGGCGCGCGAAGAAAAGAAACCTGTCCCCGCACCGGCAGTTGCTCCGCCCCAGTCCCCAACGGCTGCCTCGAAGGTCGATCAGCCGGTTGTCCCAAGTACCGCTGTCGTCGCCCAGCCTGAACCTGCGGTCGTTCCACCGCCGGCGACGAGTCCTGCGCAACAAGCGCCCGCCGCGCCGGCTGCGTCCGCGGCGGTTGATGCCGTTCGAGAGCGCATTCTCGCGCTGGTGTCGGAGAAGACAGGCTATCCGCCTGACATGCTCGATCTGGATCTCGATCTCGAGGCCGACCTGGGTGTCGACACGGTCAAGCAGGCCGAGGTGTTCGCGTCGGTGCGCGAAGCCTATGGCATCACACGCGACGAAAGCGTGAAATTGCGCGATTTTCCGACCTTGGCCCATGTGATCCGGTTCGTACACGAACGGCGTCCTGATCTCGCCGAGGTTCAGGCGCCATCGCCAGTGCCTCCTGCTGCGCCGCAAGCTGTGGTCGACCCGGTCGCGGCAAGAATCCTCGATCTGGCGGTCGAGAAGACCGGCTATCCGCGCGACATGCTGGATCTCGACCTTGATCTCGAGGCGGATCTTGGTGTCGACACCGTGAAGCAGGCGGAGATGTTCGCCGCGATCCGCGAGATCTACAACATCCCGCGCGACGAGAATCGCAAGTTGCGCGATTATCCGACGCTGGCTCATGTGATTCGCTTCGTCCACGAAGAGCGTCCGGACCTTGCTCTGGCATCTGCCCCGGCACCGGCTCCGGTCTCCGCTGCCGCAGCAGAGACCGGCAGAGCACCGGCGGGAGTGGTCGTCCCTGAAACCCCCGCGGCATCGGCGCTTGACGATCCCATCACCGCCAAGGTGCTTGAGATCGTGGCCGAGAAGACCGGCTACCCGAGGGAGATGCTGGACCTCGACCTCGATCTCGAAGCCGATCTCGGCATCGACACCGTGAAGCAGGCGGAGATGTTCGCGTCAGTGCGCGCGGCCTACAACATCCCACGCGAAGAGACGCTGAAGCTGCGCGACTTTCCCACGCTGGCGCACGTGATCAAGTTCGCGCGTGATCGCCAGCCGGAGTCGGCGAGCGCGGCGCAATCGGCAGTTTCGCCGGAGAGCACGCCTGCCCTCGAACCTGCATCCACGGGGCGGGAAGCGGCCCGTCCCAAGCCCGGCAATCTTGATGCTGCGAACGCCATTCCGCGACGCGTGCCGGTGCCGATCCTGCGCCCGCCGCTCGCAATCTGCAAACCCACGGGAGTGAAGCTCGGACCTGGCAGCCGGGTCATCGTGATGCCGGACCACGGTGGAGTCGCCGAGGCGCTGACGGAACGGCTCAAGGCCTCGGGCGCGGAGGTCCTGCTCATCGACAACGGACCTCACGCGGATGTGCTCGGCAACTGCCTGATGAATTGGCTCGCGGCGGGGCCGGTGCAGGGAGTCTATTGGCTGCCCGCTCTCGATGACGAGGGCAGCCTGCGCGAGATGGACCTTGCCACGTGGCACGAGGCGATACGCGTTCGGGTGAAATTGCTCTACACGGTCATGCGTGATCTCTACCACCAGATCGCCGCGCCGGGTGCGTTTCTCGTCTCGGCAACGCGACTCGGTGGGCAGCATGGCTACGACCAGTCCGGTGCGCTTGCGCCTCTTGGCGGGGCGGTCACCGGCTTCACCAAGACCTACAAGCGCGAGCGATCGGACGTTCTCGCCAAAGCAGTCGATTTTGAAGCGAAGGGCGGGGCGCCGGAGATCGCTCGCATTCTGATCGAGGAGACGCTGCGCGACCCGGCGGCCGTGGAAATCGGCTACCAGGAGGGGCTACGCTGGACTGTCGGCATCGAGGAGCAACCGGCCGCCGACGGCCAGGCCGGTCTGAAGCTCGACCGCAATACAGTCTTTATGATTACGGGCGCGGCAGGGAGCATCGTCTCGGCCATCACTACGGACCTGGCGGCAGCTTCCGGAGGCACCTTCTACCTTCTCGACATTGTGCCCGAACCCGACCCTGAGAATCCCGATCTGCGGCGATTCGTGAGCGACAAAGATGGTTTGAAGCGCGACCTGTTCGCGCGCATCCAGGCGCGAGGCGAGCGTGCCACGCCCGCGCTGGTCGAGAAGGAGCTTGCAGCCCTGGAGCGCGCGCAAGCGGCCCTTAGCGCGATTGAAGCGGTGAGGGGCGCCGGCGGCGTCGCTCACTACTTCAGCGTCAATCTCACGAGTGCAGACGCCGTGGCAGCCGCGATCGACGAGGTCCGCAAGCACAGCGGACGAATCGACGTGTTGCTGCACGCCGCGGGCATCGAACGAAGTCATTTTCTGCCTGACAAGGACCCGCATGAATTCGATCTCGTGTTCGACGTCAAGTGCGACGGATGGTTCAACCTGCTGCACGCCATCGGAGACATGCCCCTCGGCGCAACGGTGGCGTTCAGCTCCATCGCCGGGCGCTTCGGTAATGCGGGACAGACAGACTACAGCGCCGCGAATGACCTGCTTTGCAAGATCACTTCGAGCTTCCGCAACACGCGTCCGGAGACCCGCGGCATTGCCATCGACTGGACCGCGTGGGGAGGCATCGGCATGGCTACGCGGGGCTCCATTCCCAAGATGATGGAGTTGGCGGGCATCGACATGCTGCCACCGGAGGCCGGAATTCCGCTGATTCGTCGCGAACTCCTGGCGGGGGGCACGTGCGGCGAAATCGTCGTCGGCCAGCGTCTCGGAGTCTTGCTGAATGAGTGGGACGACACGGGAGGTTTGGATCCCGCCGCAGTGCCGGTTTCGATCCCCGGACACTTGACGGCAGCGGGACCGATGATCGGAGCCGTAACCGGTATGAGCCCTCAGCACGGACTCACGATCGAAACCAGGCTGGATCCTTCCATCCAGCCGTTCCTGTACGATCACCAGATCGACGGCACGCCGGTGCTGCCGGGTGTCATGGGCATCGAGGCGTTCGCCGAAGCCGCACAGTGGTTGTTGCCCGATTGGCATGTCGAGGCGGTGGAGAATATCGATTTTCTGGCGCCTTTTAAGTTCTACCGCCACGAGCCGCGGACACTGATCGTTGAGGCGGTATTTCGTCCGGGGGGCAACGCGATTTTTGCGGAGTGCCGCCTGCTCGGGCAGCGCTCGCTGCCGAATCAAGCCGAGCCGCAGATCACCACGCACTTCACCGGGCGCGTCCGGATGACCACGGAACGGCACGAGCCTGGCACGGGAGCGGCACCGGGCGCGCCTGCTGAGCCGATGGTGGAGGCATCGCATATCTACCGCGTGTATTTCCACGGACCTGCCTACCAGGTGCTGGAGCGGGCGTGGCGGGAATCTGACCGGATCACCGGGTTGATGGCCAAGGGCCTGCCCGAGAATCATCAGCCGTCGGAGCTTCCGACGATTATGGCGCCGCGCTTGATTGAACTGTGCTTCCAGTCCGCCGGAATCTGGGAGATGAGCACGCACGGATCAATGGGATTGCCGCAGCACGTCGACCGGGTCAGCCTGTGGCGCGTGCCGGAACGTTCCGATGGACACTTGTACACCATCGTTACGCCCGACCCGAACCAGGCAAGCTTCGACGCCGAGGTTGTCGACGCGGCCGGCAACCGCTACGTAAGTCTGTCCGGGTACAAGACGATAGCACTCCCTGGCAGCGTCGATGCTGAGCCGCTGAAGGCGCTGCAAGCCATCATGTCACCACAGCTCGTCACGGCCTGACGGAGGAATCTCCAGTGCTGTGACACGCAATTATCGGGGTGCATATGCAAAAGGAATTTCAACGTGTAGCAATCGTAAATCGTGGCGAGGCCGCCATGCGTTTCATTCACGCCGCGCACGAATTCAATCTCGAATACGGCGCGTCGCTGCGGACCATAGCCCTGTACACCGACCCTGACCGGCACTCCCTGTTCGTGCGCGAGTCGGACGAGGCCGTCCACCTGGGTCCGGCCCACATCATTGACCCCGCCACCCAACAGGCGAAGAGCAGCTACGTCGACTACGGCCGGCTGGAACGAGCTCTGGCGGCGGCGCGCGCGGACGCGGTCTGGGTCGGATGGGGATTCGTGGCCGAACACGCCGAATTCGCGGACCTCTGCCGCGACTTGGGCATCGTGTTCATCGGTCCGGACGGCGACGTGATGCGCCGCCTGGGCGACAAGATCTCCTCCAAGCGCCTGGCGGAGGAGGCGGAGGTCGCCGTCGCCGAGTGGAGCGGCGGACCCGTGGAGACAATCAGTGATGCCTGGCGCCACGCCGAACGTCTGGGTTATCCGCTTCTCATCAAGGCGACAGCCGGAGGAGGCGGGCACGGGATCCGCGCCGTTCACGCCGCAAGTGAACTGCCGGAGGCCTTTGACAGCGCGCGCTCGCAGGCGTTCAAGGCATTTGGAAATCCGACTGTTTTCATGGAACAACTTGTGCGCGGCGCTCGTCACGTCGAAGTACAAATCATTGCCGACCCCTATGGCACCACCTGGGCGGCCGGCGTTCGCGACTGCACGATCCAGCGGCGCCACCAGAAGATCCTGGAGGAAGCGCCGTCACCCGTGCTCTCGGCGGAACAAGACCTGGCGCTGCGCCAGGCGGCGATCCGCATCAGTCAGGCTGCGGGGTACCACAATGCGGGGACGGTGGAGTTTCTCTACGAGCCGGACAGCCGGCGGTTTCTGTTCATGGAAATGAACACTCGGCTGCAAGTGGAGCACCCGGTAACGGAGTGCACGACGGGTGTGGATCTCGTCAAGCTGCAGATTCACGTCGCCCGAGGCGGGCGGCTGGAAGGGGAACCTCCTCGTACCTCCGGTTACGCCATCGAGGTGCGGCTGAACGCCGAAGATCCGGACAACAACTTTGCCCCGTCGCCGGGCACGATCGAGCGCTTCCGCATCCTAACCGGACCCGGAGTCCGCATCGACACAGGCGTTGCCGTGGGAGATACAGTTCCGAAAGAGTTTGATTCCATGCTGGCCAAGATTATCGCTTATGGCCAGACGCGTAAAGAGGCCCTATCGCGTCTGCAGCGTGCATTGCGCGAGAGCGTGGTGGTAATCAAAGGAGGAGCCTGCAATAAGCCCTTTTTGCTCGACCTGCTGCAGCGCGACGAGGTGCAGCGCGGCGAGTTTGATATCGGATGGTTGGGACGTCTGGCGGCAACCGGCGAACATCTTTCGCAACGCAGGGCCGAGGCTGCCCTGATCCACGCGGCCATCGAGGTCTACGAGTCCGACCTGGCCGTGGAGCGCACACAATTCTACGCGTCCGCAGTGAGGGGAAGGCCGAACCTTCGCGGTGAAGTGGGGCGGACCGCCGCCCTGCGCTATCGGGGGAACTCCTATTCGCTCCAGGTCCATCGGCTGAGCCCGCAGCAGTATCGTATCGAGGCCGACGGAGTTCGCGTCGACGCGCACCTCGACCGCCTCGGCCAGTTTGAATACTGGCTGACTGCCTTTGGCCGCCACTACAACATTGTTTCCGTGGTCCAGGGTTTGACCCACCGCATTGAAGTCGACGGTGTGTCACACCAGGTGGATCGCGACGACGGCGGTGTGGTCCACGCTCCTGCGCCGGCCGTGGTGGTTTCTGTCGGGGTGAAGCCCGGCGACATCGTCGCAGCGGGAGACCGGCTTGCGGTACTGGAGGCGATGAAGCTGGAGATGAAAGTGGTCGCCCCGTTCGGCGGACGCGTCCGGCAGGTGATGGCAATCCCCAACGTGCAAGTCGACACCGGGACTCCACTCGTGCAAATTGAACCTGACGGCATCGAGCACGAAGCAGCGAAAGCCTCGCGCGTTGACTTCCGGCGCCTGGCACCTCCGGGGAGAGAAAGTAAGGATACCTGCACCGAGTGCTGTGAGCATCTGCAGGAGATTCGGCAGTTCATGCTGGGTTTCGATGTCGATCCCGCCAGTTCCACGCGACTGCTGTCCGAATGGAACCACTGCGAATCCCCCGAGGAATGCGAGCGGACCCGGCCGGTGGAAGACGAGATCCTCAACATATTTGTGGACGTTTGCTCCCTGTTCAAGCGAGAGCCTGAGTTCAGCGATCCGGCCGGCGGAGAGACGCCGAGCGCGGAGGCTTATCTCTTCACCTACCTGCGGATGCTCGAGACGCGAGGCGAGGGACTGCCTTCCACCTTCGTCGAGGCGCTGAAGCGCACCCTTGCTCACTACGGAGTGCAGACGCTCGACCGCTCGCCGGAACTCGAAGAGAGCCTTTTCTGGATCTACAAGTCGCACCTGCGGGCCGAGCAGCAGGTCACACCGGTTCTCGCCGTTCTCGAACGGCGGCTGGCTCTTGTGGGTACCTTGGCGCCGCCAACCGCCGACTCCTTCAGAACCTTGCTCGACCGGATGATCTCGGTGGCTCACGGAGTGTTTCCCGCCGTCAGCGACCTGGCGCAGGAGGTGCGTTATCGCTACTTCGATCAGCCGATGTTCGAAGAGGCGCGCGCCCAAGTTTACGCCCAGGCGGAGGAGCATCTGGCTTACCTCGCTGCCAATCCGGAAGCCGATGATCGCTATGAGCGCGTGCGAGCGCTAATCGAGTGTCCTCAGCCCCTGGTGAGCCTATTCTGCCGCCGTTTCGGGGCGGCCGAACCTGCATTGCGGCGGTTGATGCTCGAGGCGCTGACGCAGCGCTACTACCGTACTCCACCACTCGTCAACCTCCAATCAGTGGCCTTGGGAGAGCAATGCTGTGTTACTGCCGATTATGAGGACGAGGAAAAGCATGTGCACCTGCTGACCACGCACTCCGACTATTACCGGCTTTCCCACGCCGCGACCTCGATTCTTCCTCTGATCGACGAGTCCCCGGAGGATCACGAGATCGCGATCGACTTTTACCTTTGGCATTCCGGTTCTCTCGGCGCGGCGGACGCTACTCAGCAGGAAGTTCACCAGATGCTGAACCAGGTGGCTTTCCCGCGCCGCATCCGCCGGATCGAAGTTGTGGTTGGAGGCCCGGGACGGGGCTACGGCATGGGCGGCATGCAGCACTTCACGTATCGGCCCACCGAAACAGGCTACCAGGAGGACAAATTCTTCCGCGGTGTCCATCCCATGATGGGCAGGCGGCTGAATCTGTGGCGGCTGAATAATTTCAAGATCGAGCGGCTGCCGTCGGCCGAGGATGTGTACCTCATCCACGGCGTCGCCATTGACAATCCCAAAGACGAGCGGCTGTTCGCAGTCGCCGAAGTGCGCGATCTCACTCCGGTGCGCGACGAATCAGGCCGGATCGTCCAACTCCCGCATCTCGAGCGAATGTTTGCCGAGGCCCTGGCGAGCATTCGTCTGTTTCAATCGCGACGCTCGCCACACGAGCGCCTCTATTGGAACCGGGTATTGCTGTATGTCTGGCCGCCCCTCGATCTCAAACCTGCCGAACTGAACGAGATTGTTCACAAGCTGGCGCCTGCGACCGAAGGGTTGGGATTAGAGCAGGTCGTGGTGCGCGGCAGAATGCCGAATCCGGAAACCGGCGAGCTCAGGGATATGGTGCTTCGGGTTTCAAATCCGGCCGGTGCGGGCCTGCTCATGACATTCCGGCCTGCCACCAAACTGCAGCCGCTCAGGCCGCTAACCGAATACGACCAGAAGGTCGTCCGCATGCGCCAGCGCGGGTTCACTTACCCTTATGAAATCGTCAAGATGCTGACGCCATCGCGCGAAGGCACTCGCGCGGCGTTTCCGCCGGGGGATTTCCGCGAGTACGACCTCGACGCCGGTAATCGGTTGGTGCCGGTCGACCGTCCCTACGGACAGAACAAGGCGAACGTCGTCGTCGGTGTCATTCGCAATTTTACCGCCAAGTATCCCGAGGGTATGACCCGGGTAGCGGTGCTGGGCGATCCCGGCAAGGACCTCGGCGCAATCGCCGAGCCCGAGTGCCGGCGCATCGTTGCCGCTCTCGATCTCGCGGAACAGAAGCACGCGCCCTTCGAGTGGTTCCCCGTCACCGCCGGCGCCAAGATCTCGATGGAGAGCGGCGTCGAGAACATGGACTGGATCGCGCGCGTCCTGCGCCGGCTGGTGGAGTTTACTCAAGCCGGCGGCGAAGTGAACATCGTGGTGAATGGAATCAACGTGGGAGCTCAGCCGTACTGGAATGCCGAAGCCACTATGATCATGCACACGCGGGGCATCCTGATCATGACCCCGCAAGCCGCCATGGTCCTGACCGGCAAGCGCGCCCTCGACTACTCGGGCAGCGTTTCGGCCGAGGATAACCAAGGGATTGGCGGTTACGATCGCATCATGGGCGCGAATGGGCAGGCGCAGTACTGGGCTCGGGATCTTGAAGAAGCCTGCCACATTCTGCTGCGTCATTACGAGCACGCGTACGTCGCCCCGGGCGAGCGATTCCCGCGGCGTGCCGTCACCACCGATCCGCTCGATCGCAACGTCCACGACTACCCGCATGGAAACGGCAACGGCAGCGGCTTTACTCGCGTGGGCGATGTTTTCTCGGATGAGACCAATCCCGGACGCAAGAAGTCATTCGACATCCGAAAGGTGATGAAAGCCGTTGTGGACCAGGATCATGCTCCGCTTGAGCGCTGGTCGGGAATGCGGGCGGCGGAGACCGCCGTGGTCTGGGATGCGCATCTTGGCGGCTATGCCGTGTGCCTGATCGGAATCGAGTCGCGTCCCGTGCCGCGCATGGGATTCGTGCCGGCGGACGGCCCGGACACCTGGACCGCGGGAACGTTGTTCCCGTCATCCTCCAAGAAAGTGGCGCGCGCCATCAATGCAGCCAGCAACAATCGGCCCGTGGTGGTACTCGCCAACCTGTCGGGATTCGACGGATCGCCGGAATCTCTGCGCAAGCTCCAACTCGAATACGGCGCCGAAATCGGCAGGGCGGTGGTGAACTTCAACGGTCCCATGGTCTTCTGCGTCATCTCGCGCTACCACGGCGGAGCATACGTGGTCTTTTCACGGGTTCTGAACGAGAATCTTGAAGTGTCGGCTCTGGAAGGAACCTACGCTTCCGTCATCGGCGGCGCGCCGGCGGCCGGCGTGGTGTTCGCGGGTGAAGTCGAAAAGCGCACGCGCAAGGATTCGCGGCTCGAAACGCTGAATCAGGCAATGGCCAAGGCCGACGGACCGGAGAGGACCCGCCTGCGCGCACAGTGGAACGAACTGTACAAGGTGGTGCAATCGGAAAAGCTGGGCGACATCGCCGAGGAGTTCGACCGGGTGCACAGCGTTCAACGCGCGCTTCACGTCGGCGCGCTTCATCGCATCATTCCGCCCTCGACGCTTCGCCCTTATCTCATTCAGGCGGTCGAACGCGGCGTGGAGAAGGAAATGGCGCTCTTGCGCGAGCGGCAGGAAGTGAAAAAGCCGGTCCTGAAGGATCTCAAGCCGGCGGGCACGGTGTCATGGGCCGAAACACGAGTCAGGCCGCCCGAGTTGGTGCCGGTTCCAGCGCCCGATCTGGTGGGAGAGATTGTCGACGCATCCGCAGGCTCGCGGCCAAAGGCAGCGAAGCAAAAGCAACTCGCGTGACGATCGGCGCGCGACATCGTGGGATGAGCCTTCACTGGCTTGAGCAAACCGAGGCTGATCTCCCGCCCCTTGCGCAAGACGCCTGGCTGAGCGCAAGCGAATTGACGCGCTGGAATGCCCTGCGAGTTCCGAAGCGCCGGGCCGATTGGCTTCTGGGACGCTGGACGGGGAAGCGCGCTCTCGTCCGGTATCTGGATCTTCCCGCCGATTTCTCGAAGCTTGCCGATCTGGAGATACGCGCGGCCGCCGATGGCGCGCCCGAAGCCTTCCTGACGGGTGCGCGCGCGCCGGCGGCGATTTCCTTGAGCCACCGCGACGGCCACGCGGTTTGCGCTGTGGCGCCGGCGGGAACCGCGCTGGGCTGCGACATCGAATTGATCGAGCCGCGCAGCGATGCATTCGCAGCGGATTACTTCACGACCAGCGAGCAGGCGCTGGTGGCCGGCGCGCCGCAGGCTGATCGATCGTTTCTATTGACGCTTCTTTGGAGCGCCAAGGAAAGCGCGCTCAAGGCCATGCGCGCCGGACTTCGTCTCGACACCCGTTCCATCATCGTGATTCCTGGAAACGAGGCCGGCTTCTGGCATCGGCTCGAGGTGCGGCACGAGAGCGATCGCGTGTTCTGCGGCTGGTGGCAGGCAAGCGATGGCATGGTGCGCACCCTGGTTGCGGATCCTCCTCTGCGGCCGCCTCCTTCGTGAGTTCTTTCAGAAGTCGACAGTCGCCAGTCAAGTCAACAGTTGACCGAAGTGAAGCCTTCGAGACTCGCTCGCAGCCGGACGAACCTTGGCCCGGCGACGCTACGAGCGGAATTGGACTGTGGCTCGATACGCGTCGGCCAGTTTCTCCAGCAGACCTTCCTCGTTCCGCCGGTCGTCAGCCGGGATGCCAAGCCTTGACGCGATCCGTCCCACAATTTGCCCCGCGAGCTTTCGCCGGACCTCTCCGGTGAGCTGGGCGCGCCGCATGAGGAAGGCATCGATCAACTGGAACTCTTCATCCGAGAGGCTAGCCGCATAAGCTCCCGCAGGAGCGCCGGGCCGCCCGCCCGGAGATGCCCCCGCCGCGCGCGGCTGGCCCGGCGTTTCCAGTGGGCGTTCAACCGGCAGTTCCCGGATGACCACCGTGCCGGCGACGTAGTCCCCAAGGCGCCTGCTTTGCGAACTGAGGAGCGCCGACAGGATTCCGATCACATAGAATCCCGGGAAGCTGTCCACGATCCGAACCAGATTGCGCGCCACCGACTCATAGGTGCCGATCGCCTGCCCGCTGATCTTGACCACGCGCAGATGCGTGTAGCGCTTGCCCGGCGTCTGCCCGTGCCAGATCGCTTCGAAGAAGGCGAAGTAGCCGTATTGCAGGAGGAATACGCCCATCACGATAAGAACCGTAGGCCACACCGAGCCCTGGCTGAAGGTCCGGCCGCCGCCGGCCAGAGCGGAGAGCGCGAGCCACACGACCAGAATCACGAGCCCCGAGCCGATCTGCAGGAGAGTGTCCAGTCCCACGGCAAGGAAGCGGCTGCCGATGCCCGCCAGTGGCAGATCGAGCGAGATCTGCTCGGGCGTTTCGATGGTAAGATGATCTCCCATAGCGATGATTTCCGGACATTGGCTCGAAAAACGCAGGCCTCACTGGGACCGGCTCGAATCCATCCTCCGGCGCTCGGGGCAGCGCGGCGCGTCGGCGCTCTCTTATCGCGAACTCCAGGAGCTCGGACTTCTATATCGCCAGGTCGCGTCGGACCTCGCGTCGATGCGCCAGGATCCCGCCGACCGCCGCCTCGCCGCCTATCTCAACCAGCTTCTGGCGCGCGCGCACAGCCTCA
>JASHQD010000346.1 GCA_030037755.1 Terriglobia bacterium | reverse complement strand
GAAAAAAGGAACCAATTGGGCCGCAATCGACAACAATCGTCTCAATGCTCCGAGATCTACCGAACCTGGGAGACGAGAAGGCGCAAGTCGATGGTGACAACCTGGCATCGCGGGAGCAGTCGTGAAGGCGGGAAACCGGCCCTTGCGGAGCTTCGTCCAATCCCTCGACGCTTCAGCACGTAAAGGAACGTTCCTTGAGCAATAACTCTCGCTTGATATCCTGCGCATTGGCGTTCTATAGCTGCGCGGCCCTGTGCTGGGCCGCGCTTCTATTGGCCTCGCCGCTCGCCGCGCAATCCCAACTGACATCCCAAGCATCGCCTCCGCAAGCGATTCCTGGTACGTCCGCAGCAGGGGTTGACGTCGCCGGTGAAGTGCGCGGGCCCGGCAATGTTCCCGTTCCGGGCGCTACCGTCCTGCTGACGAATCCGGCGAACGGGGCTCGAAAAGAGACCTGGACGGATCCGACAGGAAACTATGTGTTGCACGGCGTCGAAGCAGGTACCTACCGGCTCGAAGTATCCCTGGTCGGCTTCGCTCCCTCTGTTCGTGATGGCCTGCCGGTGATCGCCGGGCAGAACAGGTGGATCAACTTTGACCTCGAACTGGGGTCAATCGCCAAGAGTCCAGGTGCGAATTCGAGCGCCGTCGCGCGCTCCAGCCAGTCGAACCCCGCGTGGCGGCAGATTCCCCGTGACGCCAATGGCCGCCCCGATTGGTCGAAGCTCTCGCCCGAGCAGCGTGCCCGCATTCAAGCTGCGATGCAGGCCCGAGCACAAGGACAGGGGCAGGGGGCTAATCAGAGTGGCGGATTTGCCGGCCAGCCGGGCATGGAGGGCGGCGACGATACCGTCCGTTTCTCGCAGAACGCCGGCGCGGGTGATAATGCCGCGGCTGACGACATGCAAGGGGCCGCGCCCGACGCGAATAGCTCTTCGAATTCGTTTCTGCTGACAGGGAGCACCGTGGAAGGAGCGATGCCTCCCGGTATGGGCGGAGGATTTGGACCTGGTGGGCCTGGTGGCCCCGGCGGCCCCGGTGGACCCGGTGGAATGGGCCAGGATGGTGGACCCGGTTTCGGCGGTGGCGGTGGTGGCGGTGGTGGCGGATTCGGCTTCTTCACCGGTCTCGGCGGACGACGTCCCCGGGTCAACCGGCTTCGCGGTAACATCATGGAGAGCTACACGAATACGGTCCTTGACGCGCGTCCGTATCCGTTGAACGTCTCCCAGTCGCCACGCATACCGGCATATACGGAGAACCTGGTTGCCTCGATCGGCGGCCCTTTGTACATACCGCATATCTTCAACAGCAAAGACAAGACGAGTTTCTTCGTCAACTACAACCTGCAGCGGGCGAAGAGCCCGTTCGACAGCTATTCGAGCGTCCCCACGGCTCTTGAGCGCATAGGCGATTTTTCGCAGACGGTGATCTCGTCCGGAGCCCTTGCCGGACAGACCCCGATCATCTACGAACCGCAGGCCGGCGCGCTCGGCCCGCGCACGCCATTCCCAGGCAACACCATTCCGGCGTCCATGTTGAATCCGGCTGCGGTTGGCTTGCTGCAGTACATACCGCTTGCCAACCTGCCGGGCACTGTGCAGAATTACCACCTGCAGGAGTCACTGCCCAACAACAACGATCGCGTGATGGTGCGCATCGGCCAGCAAATCTCCCGCAAGGACAACGCCAGCGCGTTTTATTACTTCAATTCGGCGCGATCCCAGAGCGTGAGCAGCTTTCCGGATTTCACCAGCAACAGCTCGACGCGGGGTCAGAACCTGAATTTTGTTGAGACGCACACGTTCCGGCCGCAACTGGTCAACTCGCTGACCTTCAACTTCAACCGTCAGCGTGTCTCCCTGCTTGATCCTTTCGCATATCAGAACAACGTGGCCGCCGCCCTCGGCATTACCGGTGTTTCCGAGGATCCGCTCGACTGGGGCGTGCCTGCCATCAGTTTCACCAACTTCAGCGGCCTGAACCTCGCGATCCCGAGCCTGACTCGCAACCAGACGACGCGGGGCGTGGACACGCTCATCTACAATCACGGCAAGCACAATTTCCGTTTCGGCGGAGAACTTCGCCGCGTGCAGCTAAATACCCTTACGGACCCTGACGCGCGCGGCACCTTCACCTTCAGCGGATATACGACGAGCGACTTCACCAGCAGCGGAGCGCCGGTGGCGAACACGGGCTTCGATTTCGCAGACTTTCTGCTCGGATTGCCGCAAGCCACCACCGTCCAGTACGGAACCGCCGCCAACTATGCGCGCGCGTGGTATTACGCCGGATATGCCCAGGACGACTGGCGTGTGACGTCGAAATTCACTTTCAATTACGGCTTGCGGTACGAGTACTTCGAGCCTTTCACGGAAAAATACGGCCATCTCTCCGACCTGGAAGTGGGCCCGGATTTCTCCTCCGCCGGAGTGGTGACGGGGCTCAATCCCGGCTCGCTGCCGCCCTCGCTTCTTGCGGGGCACAAGGACAACTTTGCTCCGCGAATAGCGATCGCGTACCGGCCCTGGACGCAGCGCAATTTCGTCATCCGAAGCGGTTACGCCATCTTTTATGACGAGTCGATTTATCAGCGGCTGGCGCCAAAGCTGGAAAGCCAGCCGCCCTTCGCGCAGGCGTCCACATTGCTGACTTCGCCCACGCAGGAACTCACCTTGCAGAATGGCTTTCCCACCGTGGGCCCGAACATCCTCACCAACACGTACGCCGTCGATCCGCACTACCGCACACCGTACGTGCAGACCTGGAATTTCCTGCTGCAGGATGAGCTCGCGCACAGCATCATACTGGATGTGGGCTACATCGGAACCAAGGGCTCCGCGCTCGACCTGCTGCTCGGTCCCAATCCGGCCGGCTCCAACAATACGCCGGGCGCGCTCGAATATACCTACGAGACCTCCGGCGCCTCGTCGAACTACAATGCCTTGCAGGTCAGCCTGCGGCGGCAGTTTCATCGCGGCATGTCGCTTTGGGGCCGCTATACCTACAGCAAGGCTCTTGACGACGCCGGAAGCGTGGGCGGATCGAGCAGCATCGTGGCCCAGAATTACCTCGATCTCGCGGCCGAGTATGGACTCTCGACCTTCAACCGGACAAACCAGTTTCTGCTGAACTACACCTGGGAACTTCCCTTCGGCGATCGTCACCGTTTCCTGAACCAGGGCGGACCGGTCGAGAAACTCTTTGGCAACTGGCAGGTCAGCGGCGTTACGACGCTCGAATCGGGAGAGCCGCTGACGGCCTACGTGCAGGGGAACGTCGGTTCGAGCAGCGGCACGGGAGCCTACTTCTCTCTCCGGCCGGACGCCACCGGAGAGCCGGTCGGACTGCCGTCGACGGAGCGTACGGCACTGGACTACTTCAACACCGCGGCCTTTGCCCTGCCTCCGACGGGCGACCTTGGCAACGCCGGACGCGATACCATTCCGGGCCCGCCGACTTACACCTTCAACGTGTCGCTCGACCGGCTGTTCACGTTTTCGCGCGAACGCGGAATCAATGGCGATTTCCGGATCGCAGCCAACAATGTGTTCAACACCCCGAACTTCTCAGGACTCTCGACCGTCCTGAATTCGTCAACTTTTGGACGTGTGACCGGCGCGGGCACCATGCGAACCGTGACCGCTTCGTTTCGATTGAGGTTTTAGACGGTGAGGAATCGAACCCATCTCCGAGTGCGCCGGCTCCGAAGCCGCCGCCCGATGTTCTCAGGCCTTTGCCTGATCGGTGTGGTTGCGGCCTGCCTCGCGCCGGCCGTCAATCCCGCTCAGACGTCCCAGACCACCGCCCCTGTAGGACAGGTGCCCGTGACCCGCCAGGGTAGCGGCTTCGTGATCCACGTCCAGACGAACGTGGTCCTGGTCGACGTGCGCGTGGCCGACAAGAAAGGCAAGCCGGTCACCGACCTCAAGCAGGGCGATTTCCGGGTCTTTGAGGACGGCGTCGAGCAGAAGGTCAGTTCATTCAGCGTGGAGAACGTGGAGGAACTCGCGCGCGCCGGCGAAGAGAACGGCGCGCCGGCCACGATCGACTTCGGGAAGCTCCCGCCCACCGTGAGCGTGAGCGAAGTCAACAAGCTGGTCCAGAATCATCGCATGATCGTGATCTTCTTCGACCTGACCTCGATGCAGGTTGACGACCTGCTGCGGGCGGTCAAGTCGTCTGAAAACTTCATCAGGAAGCAGCTCAGTCCGGCGGACCTGGTCGCCGTCGCGACTTATAGTTCCGATCTTCGGGTGGCGCAGAACTTCACCAACGACCGTGACGCGCTGTATAAGGCGATCGAACGCATCCGGGTGGGAGAGTCGTCCACCCTCGAGGCTCAGGGTGAGACCGGTGCGGCGGGCGGCACCAGCGCCACCGGCGAAGAGATCGTCACCCAGGACACGTCGGAGGCTTTCACGCCGGACGAGACCGAGTTCAATATCTTCAACACCGACCAGAAGCTTGCCGCGCTCGAGTCGCTGGCGGACTTGCTGCGCGGCGTGCCCGGGCGCAAATCGGTGATTCACTTCTCGAGCGGCGTCCAACGCACCGGAATCGAAAACCAGGCGCAGTTACGCGCCACGACTGACGCCGCCAATCGCGCCAACGTTTCCTTCTATACCGTGGACGCCACGGGTCTGGTCGGGCTGCCACCCGGCGGTGATGCCACCAGCGCGAGTCCTTCGGGTACGGCCGCCTATACCGCGTCAGCATTCTCGTCGCAGGTGTCGTCGCTCGAAGGCGGACGCGAGACTCTGGCCTCCCTCGCGCTCGACACCGGCGGCCGCACTTATTACGACATCAATGACTTCAGCCAGGCGTTCGCCGGGGTGCAGCAGGATAACTCCACCTACTATTTACTAGGCTACTCGCCCTCGAATCTCAAGTCCGACGGCCGCTTCCGCCGCATTCACGTTGAGGTGACACGGCCGGGCGTCAAGGTCCAGGCGCGCCCCGGGTACTACGCGCCCAAGAATTTCCGGCAATTCACCGCCGAGGACAAGGAAGTTCAGCTCGAGCAGGCGATGAATCTTGACGAGCCCTTCGTTGATCTTCCTCTGGCGGTGGAGACGGCGAGCTTTCGCAGCTCCGATCAGCAGTATTACGTGGTGCTGGCCGCGAAGATTCCCGGGTCCTCCATTTCGTTCCTTAACAAGTCCAGCAGTCACCGCACGGAATTCGATTTCGCCTGGCGCGCCACCGACAGCGCCGGGCACGTGGCCGCGGCGTTGCGCGATACGCTTCCCGTAAAGCTCGATCCCGAGAACTACCAGCAGGTGCTCGCAAGCAATTTTCTCTACGAGGGCGGGATCGTGCTGCCGCCGGGGAATTATAAGCTCAAGGCTGTGGTGCGGGAAAACGAGAGCGGCAGGATGGGCACCTTCGAGGAGCCCCTGGTGCTCCCGGCCATCAGTGGCTCGGGTCTCGCGGTAAGCTCGGTGGTGGTCTCAAACCAGGTCCAAACGCAGGAATCTGCCAATACGGGACGAGGGCGGGGAAGATTCACAGCTTCCAATCCCCTCGATAACAACGGCAGCAAGGTACTGCCCAGCGTCACACGCGTGTTCCGCACAGACCAGAACCTCTACGTGTACCTTGAGTCGTATCCGCCGAAGGGCGGCCAAGGCTCACGCGATTCACGGCACGCCGCCAGCGGGGACTCTGCCTCCGTGGGCCTCGTGTTCTTTCGTGGCGGCGCGATGACGTCGGAGGCGGGGCCCTATACTGGCCAGATCGAAGCAGCGTCAGCAGGCACCGTGCGGTATCTCGTCAAGATCCCGCTGCAGAAGTTCCCGATTGGACGTTACTGGATGCAGGTCAACGTTCTCGACCCTGCCGATGACCAGGTTGCGTTCGCGCGCGTGCCACTGGCGATCCTGAAGCCTCCGCCGGCGGCTCCACCGGCTGCGCCTTCGCCCCAAGCGTCGATCACAAGTCAGCCGCCAGCGGCGGGCAAGTTGTCGGCGCCATAGGCGCGAAGCGCCATGGACTGTGGCGGCCATGCCGCCGCCTTTTCCGCGCGGGATGTTGGATTTCTCGTAGGAAGGCGGCGGCCGGGCCGCCGCAGTCCACGGCGCTTCGCGCTATGGCACCGAAGGCGGGATCGGCGCGAGCCCGACATCCTTCTCTTTTAACGCCTTGACGCGGTCGCGCAGCTCCGCCGCTCTTTCGAACTCAAAGCGTTTCGCGGCCTCGCGCATCTGCTTCTCGAGATTCGCTACCAGCGCCTGCAACTCGTCGGGCGTCGAAGGCTCGGCGCCGGGTTCTTCGAGCGGAACCGTGACGTAGTCCGCCTCCACGATGGACGCGAGCGCCATATCGACCGGCTTGACGATCGACTCCGGCGTGATGCCGTGCTCCTGGTTGTACTCCATTTGCTTCGCTCGCCGGCGGTTCGTTTCGCCGATCGCATACCGCATCGAATCCGTCATGTTGTCGGCGTAAAGTATGGCCCGTCCGCGCACGTGGCGCGCGGCGCGGCCGACCGTCTGGACCAGCGACCCGCCGGAGCGCAGGAAGCCTTCCTTGTCGGCATCGAGAACGGCGACGAGCGAGACTTCCGGCAGGTCCAGACCTTCGCGCAGCAGGTTGATGCCGATCAGCACGTCGAACTCGCCGCGGCGCAGATCGCGCAGGATCCTAACGCGCTCCAGCGTCTCGACTTCGGAGTGCAGATACCGGCAGCGCACGTTCAGCTCGGAGTAGTATTCGGTCAGATCCTCGGCCATGCGCTTGGTCAGCGTGGTCACCAGCACGCGCTCGTTGCGCTCCGCGCGCGCGCGAATCTCGCCCAGCAGATCGTCCACCTGGTTGCGCGTGGGCCGCACTTCGATCTCGGGATCGATCAGGCCCGTCGGCCGGATGATCTGCTCCACCACCACGCCGCCCGCGCGCGTGAGTTCGTACGGCCCCGGTGTCGCCGAAACGTAAATCACCTGGTCCACGCGATGCTCGAATTCCTCGAAGTTCAGCGGGCGATTGTCGAGCGCCGAGGGCAGCCGGAATCCGTAATCCACCAGGATCTGCTTGCGCGAGCGATCGCCGTAGTACATGCCGTGAAGCTGCGGCACGGTCTGGTGGCTCTCGTCGATGAAGAGCAGCGCATCCTGCGGCAGGTAATCGAGCAGCGTCGGCGGAGGCTCCCCGGGCAGTCTTCCGGAGAGGTGCCGGGAGTAGTTCTCGATGCCGTGACAGTAGCCCATCTCCTTCATCATCTCGACGTCGAACCGGGTGCGCTGCTCCAGCCGTTGTGCCTCCACCAGCTTGCCCTGCTTCTCGAGCTCGCCGTGCCACCACTCGAGCTCCTCCAGAATCTTCTGCATCGCCAGCTCGCGGCGATCGGGCGGCATCACGTAATGGGTCCGCGGGTAGATCGGCAGGCGCGGAAAAGTGCGCTTCACCTGGCCGAGCAGCGGATCGATCTCGGCGATCGCCTCGATTTCGTCGCCGAACATCTCGATGCGGAACGCCGCGTCCTGGTACGTCGGATAGATCTCGATCACGTCGCCGCGCACGCGGAACGTGCCGCGCCGGAAATCATAATCGTTGCGTTCATACTGGATCTCGACGAGCCGCCGCAGGATGTCGCCGCGCGAGATCTTCTGGCCCTTCTCGACGAACAGCAGCATGCCGTAGTACGCCTCCGGCGAGCCGAGGCCGTAGATGCAACTGACGCTGGCCACGATCAGGCAATCGCGGCGTTCGAACAGAGACCGCGTGGCTGACAACCGCAGCTTGTCGATCTCGTCGTTGGTGGTCGCTTCCTTCTCGATGTAGACATCGCTCGCGGGCACGTAGGCTTCCGGCTGGTAATAATCGTAGTAGCTCACAAAGTATTCGACGGCGTTCTCGGGAAAGAAGCTCTTGAACTCGTGATAGAGCTGCGCCGCCAGCGTTTTGTTGTGCGCCAGCACCAGCGTGGGACGATTCACGGCTTCCACGACCTTGGCCATGGTGAACGTCTTGCCGGATCCGGTGACGCCGAGCAGCACCTGGTGCTTCTGCCCGGCGCACACCGCCTCCATAAGTTCGCCGATCGCGCTCACCTGATCGCCGCGCGGCTGGTAGTCGGAATGGACTTTGAAATCCATGGTCAGTTAAGAGTTGACAGCCCACGGCTCAAGGCCCTTCAGTCGCCGTCTTGATGAATATCAATTCTAGCAGGCTGGCGGGAAAGGCGGCGCAATGACGAGTGTCGGCAAAGGCGGTGGTTTCTGTAGGAACCTGCGTGATTGGAGGAGGCCCAGAAAAAGGAAAGGGGATGCCTTTTCGGGGCATCCCCTTTCTTCCGCTCGTTGTTGCTGTGCCTGGATCGTTGATCCCAGGCTCTCAGCTAAGTTCTCAGCGTCCAGCCCCGGCAGTGACCGGAACAACCCGGGCCATCTGCTTCTCTTCGGCGGCTGTCTGCCCCGGGTGGCTGGGCGGGAAGTAGAGCACCACGCCCAGGTCGGCCAACTTCAGTTCGCGGACGGTATTCATGCCGCGGCCGCCGGTGACAATCAGGGAACTCGAATCCATTGTCTTAAGATCGTGACCCTGGGCGCGAATCAGGGCCACGTTATTCTGCCCGCTCGAAAGAGTAACGATCGCGGCTCCTCCGCTCTGGTCGACGCTGAGGGCGTAGTCTCCTGCAGGCAGAGTGGCCTGACCCCAACGAGCGTCAAAGGGCAGGGTGAATTTCCCTTGCCACTCCTGCGCCCTCGCGATTCCTGCACCCAGGCAGGAGGCGAGCAGGGCCAACATCAAAGAGCTGAACGTCAAACTGCGAATGGTTTTCATGGCATCCTCCTGATCTTCTCCTTTAGTCTCGGGTCAACCCTTTGGTTGCCCTTCACTCTATAACGCGGAAATGGCGGTCAAGAACTGCCATGCGGCAGAGAATTATTTTCGTGGAGCGCGGCCATCCTCGGCGGGCTCGGAGTAAGCGGGCACGCATGCCGGCGCTCCCGGCTGGAAAGGGCCCTAACAGTGTGCTAAATTGATTACAAGGTTAAATTCCCCCGGCGTGGTTGTACGATGGAATCGTCAGGCCACCACGTCACCCAACTGCTCAAAGCCTGGGGCAATGGAGACCCCGGCGCATTCGAGCAGCTGGTTTCCCTCGTATACGACGAACTACATCGTCTGGCGCGGCGCTACATGGCGCAGGAGCGGCCCGGGCATACTCTGCAAACAACCGCACTGGTCAACGAGGCCTACCTGCGGCTTGTCGATTCAACGCATGCCACCTGGCAAAACCGGACGCAATTCTTCGCGATCTGCGCACAGTTGATGCGCCGGATTCTGGTGGATTGGGCCCGTGCGCGCCAGTCTCTGAAGCGCGGCGGTGAGGACCGTCCGCTGGAGTTGGAAGAGGCGCTGGTTATTGGTGATCAACCCGGCGAGGATCTGGTGGCGCTCGACGACGCTTTGAAAGAACTGGCAGCCTTGGACCCGCGCAAGAGCAAGGTGGTAGAGCTGCGCTTCTTCGGCGGGCTGAGTGTCGAGGAAAGCGCCGAAGTCTTGAAGGTCTCGGTTGAGACAGTGATGCGTGACTGGAAGTTTGCGAAGACGTGGCTGCGCCGCGAACTGAGCAGAGAGTCTGGCGCCCGCGCTGTAGCGGCGATCTCCTCATCGCCGCGCCCGCAACATCAAGGGGTTCGGCGGTGAGGACACCATCGCTTCGGCGGTGAGGACACCGCCGCTACAGCGGACGGAGGTGAGCGCATGGGTGTGATTGAAGCCGACCACTGGCAGCAAATTGAGCACATATACCATGCCGCTCTGGAGCGAGATGGGATGGACCGTGCGGACTTCCTGGAGGAGGCTTGCAACGGCGATGACGAGTTGCGGCGCGAAGTCGAGTCGCTGCTTGCACACCAGGACGAGGATTTTCTGGAATCTCCGGCAGTGCGGGCGGCAGCGAGGGCTATGGCTCGCGACGAATTACGGATTGCCGAAGAGGCGGACCAGGCGCGCATGGTCGGGAAGACGATTTCCCATTATCGACTCCTCGAGAGACTGGGCGGCGGCGGCATGGGCGTGGTTTACCGAGCTGTGGACACGCGCCTGGGGCGCATGGTCGCGTTGAAATTCCTGGCCGCCGGTACGGCAATGCCGCCGGAGACGCCGCCCGGGTCGCCGCGCACGGAGTCGCCCGCCATCGAGCGTTTCAAGCGCGAGGCTCGGGCGGCCTCAGCGCTGAGCCATCCCAGCATCTGCGTGGTTTACGATGTCGATGAGTACGAAGGCCAGCCCTTCCTGGTGATGGAGCTGCTTGAAGGGCGGACTCTCAAGCGGGTGATCGAAGCCGGCCCGCTGAAGATGGAGCGATTGCTCGACCTGGCAATCCAGATCGCCGACGGCCTGGCGGCTGCGCACGCCAAGCGAATCGTCCACAGGGACATCAAACCCAGCAACATCTTCGTGACCGCGAGAGGCGAAGCCAAAATCCTCGATTTCGGCCTGGCCAAGCTGATGCCACGCGCCGACGCGATGGTGCTGCCGCTCGAAAGCGCAACCGGGGCGCCTACGCGCGGTTCGACGCTCAACGCTTCCGGCGACCCGCTGACCAGCCCGGGCATGGCCCTCGGGACCGTCGCCTACATGTCGCCCGAGCAGGCACGCGGAGGCGAGGTCGACGCGCGCACGGATCTCTTCAGTTTCGGAACACTGCTCTACGAAATGGCCACGCGGCAGCACCCGTTTCCCGGCGCGAGTTCCGCCGACGTGCTGGCGGCGATCCTCAACCGCACGGTGCAGCCGCCCCGTGAACTAAACCCCGAGGTGCCGCCGGAACTCGAGAGGATCATTCTGACTTCGCTCGAGAAGGACCGCGATCTGCGGTATCAATCGGCGGCTGAACTCCGCGCCGATCTCAAACGCTTGAAAAGGGACACGAGCTCGGGACGAACTCCCGCCGCGGCTCAACCCGCTGCGGCGGCTGTCCCGCTTACGGGCGGCGTCGCCGGCGCGGCCGGGAAAGGCCCGGCGTGGAAAATCCCCGCGATCGCCGTGCTGCTTGCGGCCCTGGTCGCCGGCCTTTACATCGCGATTCGTCCTTTGCCGCCGCCCCGGGTGACCGCATACCACCAAATCACCAGCGACGGCGTCATGAAGGACCTCGTGGGCACCGACGGCGTGCGGCTGTACTTCACGCAACAGTCCGGCGCTACGAGCAAGATTGTACAGATGGCGATCAGCGGGGGTGAGCCGGCGCCCGTCGCCATGCCTTCGCTATCCTTTCAGCTTTTCGATGTATCTCCAGACGGATCGAGCCTGCTGACGGCCGACGTCAGAACATATGTTGAAGGTCCGCTTTGGAGGATGCCCGCCTCGGGAGGCTCCGCTCTTCGGATCGGGAGTCTGGTAGCGTCCTCCGCGGCGTGGTCGCCGGACGGGCAGCAGATCGTCTACTCGCATGGCGGGGAGCTTTTTGTGGCGCTGGCCGATGGGACCGACGCGCGCAGGCTGGCAGAGGTCCCAGGCCGCATCATGAAACCCGCCTGGTCTCCGGACGGCCGTCGCATCCGGTTTACCGTGTATGACGACGAGAAGCTCTCAGGATCATTATGGGAAATATCCGCCGACGGTGCGCGCCTTCATCCTCTGCTCTCGGGCTGGCACCAACACCCCGCAGAGTGCTGTGGCACATGGACAGCCGACGGCAAGTACTTCGTGTTCGCCTCGCTCGGAGCGATCTGGGCGCTGGCAGATCCACCCGGACTCCGGCGCCGGGCGAGTGGCCGGCCGGTGGAACTCACCAGCGGAGCCATTCCGTTCAGCGAAGCCATACCTTCGAAAGACGGTAAGGAACTTTTTGCCGTGGGTGCGGCTCCCCGCGGCGAGACCGTCCGGTACGACAGTCGCAGCGCGCAGTTTGTACCCTTCGGTGGGGGGCTATCTGCCGAATACGTGACGTTCTCGCCCGACGGCGGGTGGATCGCCTATGTTACATACCCTGATGGCGCGCTGTGGCGGAGCCGTCCGGACGGGAGCGAGCGTTTGCAGTTGACGCCATCCCTGTCGAACCCGTTCGACATCTTTGGCCGGGGCCTTAACTCCGACTCGAATCAGCGTCGAGGCCCAGGGCCAAAGGAAAAGGTGATGGATTACGCGCTCCACCCCCGCTGGTCGCCCGACGGGTCGGAGGTGATCTACTATTCGGTTGCGCCCGGCCGGGTTGCCAGGGTGTACCGCGTCCCGGCCGGCGGAGGGCAGGCACAAGAGCTGCTGCCAGGCTTCACCGAACCGATGGCTGATCCCAACTGGTCGCCGGACAGGAAACGGATTTGTTTCGGCGGTCCGTCAGGCACTGCGAACCGGTTCCCCGGCCCGAACATTCACATGGTTGACCTCGGCACGCAGGCTGTGACGGATGTGCCCGGCTCCAATGGGTACTTTTCCCCTCGCTGGTCGCCCGACGGGCGCTACCTTGCGGCGTTGAGCCTCGATTCGTCTCGGGTAGCTCTGTTTGATTTCGCCACCAAACGCTGGGAGGAAGTCGTCAGCGGCGCCTATTTCAGCTGGCCCAACTGGTCGCACGACGGAGCTTACATCTACTATCTTCAAGGTCCGACGAATCCAGCCGTCATGCGGTTCCGCGTTTCTGATCGGAAGATCGAACGCGTTGTGGACCTGCAGAATATTCACCTGGCCGGATTCTATGGCGAGTCCCTTACGCTTTCGCCGCGTGACGAGCCCATCATGACGCGCGACCTGGGCAGCCAGGAAGTCTTTGCGCTCGACTGGCAAGCGCCGTGACGGCATATGGACTCGTCCTGGTGTCCGTCGATTGGGAGACCATCTCTCTTCCCGAATCGGGGCATTACTGAGGTGGGTGGTTTGGCGCCGATTGCGTCTTCTGATCGGTGCCGACCGAGAACAACTGATAGTCAGAATAGGTGTGGCGGTTGTGAAACGTCTCCCCGAAGAAATCTGCGTTTACATCGACGACCTGGGGTAACCACAGGACTGCGGTGTTCCGGCGGAAATGGACTTCTCCGAAGACGACCGACGTGCTGAGTCGCGACAGGCCGGCGAAACTTAAGGGCGCAAGTAACTCCGTTTGCATTCGCGCCACCTGGCAAGTGGCGGCGTCGATCCAGGCAATGCCTTGCAGGATAAGCGGAATCGACTTGCCGGCGAGCAGGTATTCCCCCGCAATCGCCGCTTCCACGGGATGGCCGGCAAACGCGATTACCTTCGTGGGGCGATCGTCGATCGTTTGCGACCCCAGGTACTTGAAGTCGTATTGGCGCTGGCGGTCGGAGCTCAGTTCCATCGGCATCGAGGCAAAGCCCGAAGTCTTCACGAAGCCGGGTTTCGCGTCGTTGGGTGTCTGCTCGCGGCCCTCCATGTCCGTCCGGTATTCTTTGAGCGCGGCTTCGCTTCCGGGATTCGTCAGGATGAGGTATCGGAACTGCTCGCGGATCACGCGTCCGCGCCGCGAGCCGTTGGGCTTGAGCCGTTCATGCTCCACGATTTCGAGCGAAGTGGTGTTGGCGAAATTGACTCGGAACACCTCGACGTTTTCGGCCACGCGAGTCAGAATCTGGGGCAGGGAGGACTGGCCGGAATCGGCCGTCAGGCCATTCAGGACCGGAATTCGCGCGTGCAACCTCTCCGGAGTCCAGCTGGTCAAGGGCGTCGCCCAGTAGTAGTCCGTGAGCGCGTCTTCCCGATCCGTAGCACGCGATTGCGTATACGCGCGCTCGAACCTCGGCCCGGCCGCGACTGCAGCGAAAGTGGCGATCGACGCCCAGAAAACGGCCGAAACGCGCCTGAGCATGATTCCATAAGCATGCCCTAGCGCCATGGCCTCCGCAATTGCGAAAGACGCGCCAGTGCCCCTGACGTCGAACTGTCGCGAAATTGTAACTTGTTCGTCACACTTGCCGGTGTAATCTCGGGCGCTCAGGAGGTGACATGGCTACAGCAGCATCAGTCCCGACGACTCTCGATGAGAAACTGGCGAAACCGCGAGGCGGCAAGATCGGTATGGCCGTTTTCGGCGTCGCGCTCATCGTGGGTCTGATCTACGCGGGCTCGCACCTGGCTTCCGATCTCTCCACCGTGCGCACCACCTCCGCGTATCCATTCGTGCTCCTGGGAGTTGCGCTCTGCATCGCCCTCGGCTTTGAGTTCGTGAATGGATTTCACGATACGGCCAACGCCGTGGCCACGGTCATCTACACGCATTCCCTCGAACCTCATCTGGCGGTGGTCTGGTCGGGGATGTGGAACTTTGTGGGTGTACTCACGTCCACGGGCGCGGTCGCCTTTTCGATCATTACGCTGCTGCCGGTCGAGTTGATTCTTCAAGTGGGCAGCGGCGCCGGCTTCGCCATGGTTTTCGCCCTGCTGGTGGCCGCGATCCTCTGGAACGTGGGAACCTGGTTCCTGGGCCTGCCGGCTTCCAGTTCGCACAGCATGATCGGATCGATCATCGGAGTGGGTGTTGCCAACCAGTTGATGTCCGCACGCACGGGCACAAGCGGCGTCGACTGGTCCCAGGCTGCCAACGTGGGGAAGACGCTGCTGCTGTCGCCCGTTATCGGCTTTGGCCTTGCCTTTCTGGTGCTCCTGCTGGCGAAAGTATTCCTGAAGGACAAGCGTCTCTACGAAGCTCCCAAAGGTACCGAGCCGCCGCCGTTCTGGATCCGCTGCCTGCTGATCCTCACCTGCACCGGAGTCAGTTTCGCCCATGGCTCAAATGACGGCCAGAAGGGCATGGGCCTCATCATGTTGATTCTGATCGGCACGGTTCCCACTGCGTACGCTTTGAACCACGCCGTCAGCGCCAAAGATACACAAGATTTCATTGCCGTCTCCCGCGAGACGGCGAGCACTCTGGATAAGTACGTCGTCCCGTCGGCCGTAGTCGGCGATCCTCGGGACGATGTGACCGAGTACATCCGCACCAAGGAATTCAAGCCCAATACCATGCTGGCGCTGCGGCAACTCGTCAACGGTATCGGCGACGAGATGGCGCTTTACGGAAGCCTGAAGGCTGTTCCGCAGGATTACGTGCGGAACTTCCGCAACGACATGTACGTGGTGAGCGAGGCGCTGCGGCTGATGCAGAAATCGGGCCAGCCGAAGTTCACTGCGGTGGAGCAGGCCCAGCTTGCCAATTACAAGAAGCATATCGACGACGCCACTAAATTCATCCCGACCTGGGTCAAAGTGGCGGTAGCTATCGCGCTCGGACTCGGAACGATGGTGGGCTGGAAGCGCATTGTGGTGACCGTAGGCGAGAAGATCGGGAAGGATCACCTTACCTACGCCCAGGGCGCGTCGGCCGAGATTGTCGCCATGGCCACCATCGAACTGGCCGACCGTTACGGAATGCCCGTCAGCACCACCCACGTGCTTTCCTCAGGCGTCGCCGGGACCATGGCAGCCAACCATTCCGGACTGCAGTGGTCGACCGTGCGCAATCTGGCGCTCGCGTGGGTGCTGACACTGCCCGCGGCCATCGTGCTGTCGGGAACTTTGTTCTGGCTCTTCCGGAAGATCTGAGGAGCGACGCGCCCCTAACGTCGAAATCAGGACCTTACCCTTCTGAGAAAACACTTGACTTTGAGCGATGCTGGTTTATAAAATAGTAAACGAACCCGATGTTGACTATTTTACTAAATACCCCGACGCGTAATGGTCCCATTGTCTCAGCCACCCCAGTAAGCTGCTTGCGTCCCCAGAGAGCTGAAAACATCACCGGCCACGAAGCCGGAATGTCCTTTAGAAACAACAGGATCGCAGCGCTGCCGCAAACTGTGGCGGAACTGCCCAAACAAAGCAAGTGGCCCCAATTCATACACATCCGGGCGTTTTGGCGGGGGTTCGATCCGGCAAAACACGCAAAAAACATCCACACTCCAAAGCTGGAATGTCTCATTTAATCAGCAACATAAGCCAAAAACGGGGGCTAGGCCCAAAGCTGGAATGTCCTTTCAAATCAGCAAAAGGGGGGCTACATGCATTGATCAAGCTCGAGAGAAAATGGGCACTTTTTGGCCGTTTTGGCCCGATTTCGAGCCATTTTCGACGAGAGCTGTTATGTCTATGATTCTACATCGGTTGAGCTTTCTTTTATCGTCGGATTCTGTCTTCTCGTGGGTTAGGCGGTCTGTTCGAAGCTCGCCGACTGTTGACTGTCAACGGTCGACTGTGGGCTCGTGACCGGGCGCCCTTCATGACCTCGGTTCTGACCACA
>JASHQD010000345.1 GCA_030037755.1 Terriglobia bacterium | reverse complement strand
GGATCACCCACCAGGTTCCCGTCGAGGGACGCCAGATGGCGTAATCGGTCTTGCCGTCGCCGTCGTAATCGCCCGGAACGATGACGTCTCCACTCAGCCCCCATAATTGCTTGGTGTTCAGACCCGTGCTGCTGTCGATCACGTACCAGGTGCCATTCGAAGGCCGGAACACCCCGAGATCGGCCTTGCGATCACCGTCGAAGTTCGCAATGTGCTTGTCGCGACGAATCATCGACGCCAGGTGATTGGCCGGAACATCTCCGGTCTCACCCCATTGGGTTGTAAAGCTGCCTCCGCTCGAATAAGTCACGTACCAGGTGGCGTTCGATGGTCGCCAGATCGCATAGTCGTCCTTGCCGTCGCCGTTGTAATCGCCGACCACGGGAATGTCTCCAGTCTCGCCCGACCGCTGCTCCACCGTCTTGCCGTTGCTGCTGAGGAGGATCCACCACGTGGCGGTCGAAGGCCGCCAGATGGCGTAATCGGTCTTGCCATCGCCATCGTAGTCGCCTGCGACAGGGATATCTCCCGGCAGGCCCCACACGGTGTGCACACTCACGCCGGTGCTGCTGAGGATCACGTACCAGGTGTAGTTTGAGGGCCGGAAGACAGCGTAATCCGCTTTGCCGTCGCCATCGTAATCGCCGACGACCGGAACATCCCCGGGCAGTCCCCACACTCGCTGGATCGAAGGGCCGCCATCAGAGGGCAGGATGTACCAGGTGCCGGTGCCGGGCCGCCACACCGCCAGATCGGCCTTGCCGTCGCCATCATAGTCGGCGGCCACAGGCACGTCGTCGGGCTCACCCCACTGCATGATGATGGGACTGTTCGGGTTGCTGCTCGGTATGATGTACCAGGTTCCGGTGGACGGCCGCCAGATCGCGTAATCACTCTTGCCGTCGCCGTCGTAGTCAGCCGCCGCGGGCACATCGCCGGGCAGACCCCAGACCTGTTGCTGATTCCCGCCACTCTTGCTGTTTGAATGCACGTACCATGTCCCATTCGACGGCCGCCACACCGCCGGCTCGCCCTCGCCGTCACCGTAGAAATCCACCGTATTGGTGGGGCTGGTGGCCCAACTTGACGTGCCGGTGCCCGTGAGGGCGGCCGTTTGAGGGCTGCCGCCGGCATTGTCGGTGACGCTGAGGGTTCCGGTGATCGCACCAATTTGCGTAGGCGCGAACGTGACGTTGATGGCGCACGTCCCGCCAGCCGGCACACTCGACCCGCAGGTGTTGGTTTGGGAGAACTGGGCGGTGGTGGCGATGCTTGTGATCGTCAGCGCGGCGCTGCCGCTGTTGGTGAGCGTGACTTGCTGCGAGGGACTCGACGTGCCTTCAATCTGGGGGCCGAACGTCAGCTCGGCCGCGGATAAGGTCACGGCAGGCCCCCCTCCGGTACCCGTCAGCGCAATGGTTTGAGTAGCGGTCGGTGCGTTATCTGCAATCGTCAGCAACCCATTCTGCTGGCCTGCGCTGGTGGGCGTGAAAACCACGCTGACGGTGCACGAAGCTGCAACCGCCAGAGTGGCGGGGCAGGTGTTCGTCTGGGAGAACTCTGCCGAAGGCACGATGCTGGAGATCGCCAGCGGCGTGCTGCCCGGATTTGTGATCGTTACGGTCAGCGGGGCGCTTGAAACCCCGATGGTTTGATTTCCAAAACTCAGGGTGCTGGGGTACAGCGCGACCACGGGGCGGTTGAGGTAAACCCATACACCATTGGGGTAGCCGATGGTTGAAATCGCGACGTCCTCGCCGCCCTCGCCCGAGAAGTCGCCGCCCGCAACCCATGAAGCCTCGCCATCGGAGATGTAATTTATCGAGGGGCCAAAGGTGCCATCACCGTTGCCCAGTAAAATCGAAAAGTAACCCGAGTAATCGGCGCAGTCAGAGCCGCCGCAGTTCGGCACCAGCAGGTCCGGCTTGCCGTCGCCATTGACGTCAAAGGCGCCGATGGCCGAGGGGCCTGAATTGCTGGATCCGACGGCGTAATTCACGGCCGTCTGAAACGTCCCATCGCCGTTGCCGAGCAGAATCGAGACGTTACCCGACCCCAAATTGGCGACCGCCAGATCGAGGTTGCCGTCGCCGTTGAAGTCCGCGCTAGCCACACCCGAAGGCTCGGTGCCGGCGACAAACGTCTGCGCGGTCTGAAAGGTGCCGTCGCCGTTCCCGAGCGCCACCGAGACGCTGCCGGTCTGGTTGCCACCCGTGAAGTTGGCCGTGGCAAAATCAAATTTCCCGTCGTTGTTGAAGTCCGCGAGGATCAGGCTCAGCGGATAGGAGCCCGTGGCATAAGTGGTGAAATTCGGGAACATTCCGCTGCCGTTGCC
Organism: Terriglobia bacterium; assembly: GCA_030037755.1. Classification (GTDB taxonomy): domain Bacteria; phylum Acidobacteriota; class Terriglobia; order UBA7540; family UBA7540; genus Gp13-AA77. The sequence continues at coordinate 3,851 of JASHQD010000345.1, read as the reverse complement.
GAGCAGCACGGCGGCCTGCGCGTTGTCGTAGTTTCCCACCACCAGGTCCTGGAAGCCGTTGCCGAGGTTGCCGATCGCCACCGAAGACGGGCCGCTGCCGGAGCCGGTCGAGTAGTCCTGGTGCGTCTGAAAGGTGCCGTTCCCGTTGCCCAGCAGGACGGACACCGTGTCCGCAGTGTTGTTGGCGGTCACCACGTCCAGCTTGCCGTCATTGTTCACATCCCCGATCGCCGCCATCTTGGGGCCGTGGCCGATCTCATAGGTAGCCTGGTTTTGAAAGGTACCGTTCCCGTTGCCCAGAAAGACCGAGATCTCATCACTATCGATGTCGGCCGTCACCAGATCCAGGTAGGAGTCTCCATTGAGGTCGCCGGCCGCAACCGACGACGGACCGGTTTCCGTGCCTGTGCGGTAAATGGTGTAGGAATCGAAGGTGCCGTCGCCGGCGTCAAGGAGGACCGTGAGCGTATTGGAGCCGGAATTCGCGAGGGCGAGGTCCGGCTTGCCATCGCCATTCACGTCTGCCGCCACAAGACCGGAAGGGCCGAGGCCTGCCGCGTACTCGACGTAGATTTGGAAAGTTCCGTCGCCATTGCCGAGCAGGACCGTGGCGGCGTTTGCGGAACCGTCTGCCGTTTCCAGGTCCGGTATACCGTCGCCGTTCACATCGGCCGCTACCAAAGCGGTCGGGTTCGGGCCCGCCCCTTGCTCAGTGCTGACCGTGAAGGTGCCGTTGCCTCGGCCCAGGAACACGAAAAGCGAGCCGTCACCACCGCCGGTCACAGCCAGATCGATATTACCGTCCATATTGAAATCCGCTGCCACTGAGGAAATCGGAGACTTCCCGGTCGACAGACTCGTTCCAGTGGTGAAGGTCCCGTCGCCGTTGCCGAGCAGAACGGTAATGGTATTAGCGCCCTCGTCGGCGACGGCGAGATCGAGTCTCCCGTCATTGTTGAAATCGGCCGGGACGATCGAGCTTGGGCTGTTGGCCGAAGGCGTGGACTTCAGTGTGAAAGTGCCATTGCCGGCGCCTAGCAGCACCGAGACCGTGTTGGATTGATAGTTAGCCACGGCAAGGTCGAGGATTCCGTCGCCATTGTAATCGCCGACCGCAATGCCATCGGGCTCCGATCCCGTGCTGACGGGCGCGACCGCCGTGAAGCCGCCCTGGCCATTCCCAAGCAGGATCGAAACATTGCTAGCGTCGTAGTTGGCCACGGCCAGATCGAGATTGCCGTCGCCATTGAAATCGCCCACCGCAACCGCATCCGGTGAATCGAGCACATCGACGGTGGTCTGGGCACCCAGCGACCCGTTTGCCTGTCCAAGCAGGATCGAGACGGTGTTCGCGGTTTTATTGGCGACTGCGAAATCAGGTCGCCCATCGTTGTTAAAGTCGCCCGTGGCTACGGCCGACGGTTCGCTGCCGACGGCGAAGTCGGCGCGATTGAAGACGTAGGTTTGTGCGGAAGCGGGTGAGGACTGGAGCGCAAGCGCCGCCAACAGGCTGCCGACGCCTGCGATGGCGATGACGAACGCCCTTCGAATTGCGGACCACCGCTCGATTCTCATCGTGTGCTCCTTCGAGAGGCCGCTGCCGGTACGTGAAAAGAGGTCGCAATCAAATTGGTCTTGGGTCGGACCAGCTTTCGATTCAATGAGCGCGTGATCGTGAATCATACCGCGACGTAGCTGCGGAAGCTATTGCGGTCGCGGGTAGGTGCCGGTGTGACACCAGTACCCCCTGGTGATTGCGACTCGTAGACCTCGCGCCATTTGACGTTGGGGTGCCAGGACATCTGTTACACCTCGCACTGAAATGGCCCTCCGCCAAGTGGAGACCGATGCAGGAGCATTGTAAACGTTAGAACGTTCGTGGACGTGCAAAACGTCTTATGCCTTTACCAGGCGCGACAAGCCTGCTAGGCTCCGCTGTTCAGCAGTGTGCCATTTGGTGCGGGCAGGATGCCCGTGCTCCGAACGGCCCAAAGCCAACCAAACCCATTAGGGCTAAGAGCCGCAGAATGAGTGATTTGATCGAGAATTTGCCATTGCCAAAGCCATTAGGGTCATCTTCCCTTTTTTCAGTGAGTTATGTCGAAAGAAGGGCTGTTTTCGGCAAGAGGCTGGCTCCAGAAGGCCTCTCCAAAGCCAGCAAAGCCACTAGGGTTAACCGTCATAGAATCAGAAGGTTAGTCCAGATATGAGCGTTGCCAAAGCCATTGAGGCTAACTCTCATGGTTTCAATGAATTGAGCCGAAAAACAGGCCGTTTTTTAGAAAAGGGTAGTGAACATGGTGCTGTTCGCCCTCAGCAGCCGTTTGAGACCGCGTGCCGGTCACACTTTGTTACACTTGCGCCCGCTTTAGCCGCTACTGCGGTCAAATCGAGATGCTGTTCACTACACTGCGGCGGAGGCGGACGGACCTGTCGCAGGACGATTCTCGACTGGGAGCGAGGGCAATTCGCCCGTGGGTCGCGCCAGCAGGTCGTCGAGTTGGCTGCGGATCAATTCCTGCTGCGCCGGGCTGAGCTTGGCGCCGGCGGCCGTGAGGTAGAAGACGTCAATGGCGCGCTGGCCCTCGGTATCGATCAAAGCGACTTCGACGTTGCAGCCGGACTTCGCAAGCGCGTAGCTGACATCGAACAGCAGTCCCGGGCGATCGGGGGTGACGAGTTCCAGCAGCGTGCTGTGCGTGGAGCTCGAATCGTCAAAGCGGACCTGCGTAGGTATGCTGACTTTGGGCGGGCGCAGCGATTCGCGCCGCGCGCTGGCGTCGGCGAGCAGAGTTTCGAGCGACAGCTTGCCGCTCAGCGCGTCCAGCAAGTGCTGCTCGAATCGCGCAATCTCCGACGGATTCAGCTCCAGCGTCCGGTGCAGGTCCTGGAAGGCGAAGATGTCGAGGACGATGCCCTGCGTATTCGAGAAGGCCTCCGCCTTGACGATGCTCATGCCCCAGGAAGCAAGCGCGCCGCTGATGGTGGCGAACAGCAGCGGACGGTCGCGCGTGACGAGCGTCAATTCCCAGAAGGCGTGCTCCCGCTCCAGCCGCAGGCGCGCGGGTTCACGATCGAGCGCCCGAGCCATTTCGACGTGCTCCAGAATCTCCCCGAGCGCGTGCACGGCGAGGTAGCGCTGCGGGAATCCGGCGAGAAACCCGTGCAATTCCGAAGGCTGATCGACGGGTTGGCCCGCCGTCAGCGTCTCGTCGATGTCGAGCGCGGCGTCGTCGGCGCTGACGCGATCGTCGTCAAGGCTGCGCGCCAGGTCGTTGGCCGTCGAGACGTAAAGCTGCCACAACGCCTCGGCCTTCCACGGCGTCAGGGCTTCGGGATTCACGGCCTTGATGTCGGCGTAAGTGAGCAGCGTGAGGAGCTTCAAGCGTTCCACGCTGCCGATTTTGTGAGCGAACTCGCGAATGGTGGCGGGATCCAGGATGTCGCGGCGGAGCAGCGTGGACGACATGTCGATGTGGTGCGCGATCAGGAACAGAAGCGTGCGGTCTTCATCCGGCGAAGTGCCCAACCGCCCGAGCACCCGTTGCGCGGATTCCACGCTGCCCTGAACGTGATTGGCATTCGACGTTCCTTTGCCGAGATCGTGCAGCAGCAAGGCGAGAAAAAGCAGCTCGGGACGATCGATTTCAGCGAGCAGGCCGGCGAAACGTTCCTCGAGGCGCGCCAGATCGGAATCGCCTGCGGCGGCCGGCGCTCCTTTGCGAGACTTGACCTTCTCGAGATCGTGCAGCGCCTGAATGCTGACGAAGGTATGCTCGTCAACCGTGTAGCGATGATAGAAATCGCGCGTGACCAGCGCGTCGATGCCGCGAAATTCCGGCACCAGGGCC
>JASHQD010000344.1 GCA_030037755.1 Terriglobia bacterium | reverse complement strand
GGAGGCGATACTTACACGATCTCGGTGAGTGGTCCCGTGGCCGCTACCTCGCCCCAGTTTGCCGTCAACACTCCGGCCGTGCTTTACCCGGGCCAATTGCTCAACACGTTGTGGTTTTATGAAACCGACCGCGACGGCCCCGACTACATCCCGAATGCCTTGCGGACCGCACCCGGGCATCTGAACGACGAGAGTGCCACCGTTTACGATACGCCTCCCCTGAACAAGAACGACCTGATCACCACCACCGGAACGCCGCTCACTTCCACAGGAGCCGTTATCGACGGCGCCGGCGGCTGGTGGGACGCCGGCGATTATATGAAGTACGTCGAGACCATGAGCTATACGACCGCGCTGATGGAGATTGGCGTTCGCGACTTTCCCAACCAGATGGGCCCGTCAGCTCCGGCGAACCCGGCCGCGCCGCCCGTGGCGGTTTCCTACTCGGGCACAGCGTCGGGCGCGCCCTCGTCGTCCGATTTCACGGCCGAGGCCCAGTTCGGCATCAACTGGCTGATGGAAATGTGGAACGACAGCACGAAGACGCTCTACTACCAGGTGGACAATAGCCAGGACTGGAAGAATTTCCCGAATCTCGAGACCGAATACGACATCTGGACGCTGCCCCAGGCGGCTGACGATTACAAGGGGTGCACCACCGACTACTTTTACATCTGCTACCGTCCGGTGTTCCTTGCTGCGGTTGCGGGCTCCTCGATCAGCCCCAATCTGGCAGGCCGCACGGCAGCGGCCTTGGCCGAATATTACCAACTCTACCAGGCGAGTAATCCAACGACGGCGGACCAGGCGCTGCAGGATGCCGAGGACATCTTCGCGCTGGCCAACACCTCATTGAAGGACCCGGCAGGATCGGTCTCGAGCGGCACGTGTTCTTCGGGCTGTTTGCAGACTACTCTCCCGTTCGACGGCTATCCCGAGACGGTTTGGGACGACGATATGGAACTGGGCGCAACCGAACTCTACATCGCGCTGCAGTCTGCCAGCGGACATCTGCCGGCGGGCTTGCCGGTCACTAATCCGCTGACCTATCTCGCGGATGCGGCCCAGTACGCCAGCAACTACATCACCCGGATCTATGACAAGGGCTACGAAGATACCCTCAACCTGTACGACGTGAGCGGGCTCGCGCACTTTGAGCTGTACCGCGCGCTGGGCCTCGCCGGAAACCCCGGCGGACTGGCCGTGAATCAATCCACCATGCTGACGGCGCTCGAGAATCAGCTCGGCGTGGCCATTACGCAGTCCGGCAAAGACGTTTGGGGCTTCGGCGTGCCCTGGCAGAATGGCGATACCACGTCGCATGGAGCTGGACTCGCCGTGATGGCCAGCGAACTTTACTACCTCACGAGCACCAGCAGCTACAACACATACTCGCAGAAGTGGCTCGGGAACATTCTGGGCGCCAATTCGTGGGGATCGTCATTCATCGTGGGCGACGGCACCACTTTCCCCAACTGCATTCAGCATCAGGTGGCGAACCTTGTGGGAGCACTGGACGGAACTTCGGGGGGCACACCGATTCTGTGGGGCGCGGCGTCCGAGGGCCCGGCCAGTTCCGCCACGTCGGGAACCCTGCCCGGAATGAACTTGTGTCCCGCAAACGGCGTGGACACTTTCGCGATCTTCAATGGGAACAACGGGGCGTACAACAAATCGGAGGTGGCCGTCTACAAGGACAACGTGCAGTCCTACAGCACCACCGAACCCGCGATCGACCTGACATCGACGTCGTTTCTGATGTGGTCGTGGCGGATCGCGGGCAGTCCGAATCCGCTGCCCTGAGCCCAGCGCAATAAAACATTTGGGTATAAGCTGCGTTTGCAACATGACCTGTATCGAATTCAACTGGTAGTCTGGACAACTGATGCTATACGAGGGGGTCTGTCTCGCTGGCGCCGGCTCGAACGGCGTCAGTTTGAGATCTTGGGAAACTGCTGACTCTGGAACGCGAAGATCTCGCCAACCAACGCAGATCCCCCGAGGACTGCGGGATTGGCCGGCTGGGGCCTTGCGAGCGCTTGTCTCCGGGCTCGGATTGTGATACCCATTAGGCGAAGGGTGGGGATGCTAATCCGCGCATCGGTTCGAGTTCCCGTCGAAGCTCGCGGGCGGTGATTCGCGTCCAACGATGCGGGGAGAAGGAAAACAGGCGTGCCGCCATCCCAGACCTATTACGAGATCCTGGACGTGCCAGCCAACGCGCCGGCCGAGCGCATCAAAGAGTCCTACCACGTCATCGCCAGCATCTGGCATCCCGACCGCTTCCCGCAAGGCTCGAAGCAGCATCAGCTGGCCACGCGCAAGCTCCGCGAACTCAATGCCGCCTATGAAGTCCTGCGCGAGCCGGTCCGGCGCGCCGCCTACGATCGCCGGCTGGTGGAAGAACGGCGAGTAAGTGGGGTCTATTGGACTCTGCGCGCCCAAGGCCAATACGGTCCGCCTGCCGGTTCCTACAACATGGCCGCAGCCCTGACGTATGCGCTCGGACTCTTCACCGGGATTGCCTTCCTATTTATTACCAGGTACCGCCGCGACCGGTTTGTTCGCTTTCATGCCTGGCAATCCATCTTTCTAAGCGTGGCCGCCTATCTCGGTACGCTGGTCGGTCCGCTGCTGGGGCTGCATCGGCCCATCTACTGGCTTTTGTGGATGATGGCCTTCGCCGCGTTCTCGCTGGTCGCCATGAAACGGGCATACTACAACGAGCGCTACCGCCTGCCGCTGATTGGCACGCTCGCCCTGCACAGCTCGGGGCTTGAGCCCGATCCGGACCGGGACTTTCCCGTCGAGGCTCCCGAAACCAGCCAGCAAGCCTTCTGATTCGCTGTAGCGACAGTGTCCCCAGCGCCGCGAGGGTTGTAGTCCGCTCCCGGCGGTTTTGGACAGCGCGGCGACCGCGCGTTTGTAGGCTACACTGAGGGCCTCGGTTTTTCCTTGACAACCGGAGAATCCATGGTACTATGGCACTTCTCCCGAAGGGCCCCGCATCATGTCTCGAGGCCGCTCGACACCTTGGATTCCCCGTCTCCCTGATGAGCTAGGCAAAGAACCGGTCATCGTGCGGCGAAATGTCGTCATCTGCTCGATGGGTGACGATTGGCGATCAGGACGTGCTGTCGTGCGCCCGGCCGTGGCGCGCCTATCCCAGGCGCGCCCATCGCGGGCGGTTATGCCAGGCTGTAGCACGCCTCTCCCCGCAGGCGCGTCGATCGCGGGCGAGGACGACCGCGCAACAAGCGCCAGGATGGTGGGAGCACCCGGGTGTAAAGCTGAAATGTCCTTTGCAATCAACAAGAAGCGAAAAGGCACTCACGTACCAATTGCGGATTTGAATCTCGCCAAGTCAGAGGACGCGCTATGTAAAAAAAATGTACCCGATCGAAGCTGGAACGTGATTTGGAATCAGACGTATAACGGGAAAAATCCGGCCCGGTACGCGGTTTCATCGTCGTAGGGCGGGAGGTGGGAATGAAGCGGACAATGGTAGTCATGTTCCTGGTCGCGGTCTCGACGGCCTCGTT
>JASHQD010000343.1 GCA_030037755.1 Terriglobia bacterium | reverse complement strand
ATCCAAATCGTTCTGATCGGCTGCGGCGGACGCGGCACGGGCGCGGCGGGAAACGCCATGTCCGTCAAGCGCGGACCCATCAAGCTGGTTGCCATGGCCGACCTGTTCCCGGAGCGCCTGAACGCGAGCCTACAGCACTTGCAGCAGCACTATGCCAGTCACATGGACGTGCCGCCGGACCGCCAGTTCCTGGGATTCGACGCCTACAAGAAGGCCATGGACTTGCTGCGGCCGGGCGACATCGCCATCTTCACCACCCCGCCCGCATTTCGCTGGGTCCATTTCACCTATGCGATTGAGAAGAACCTGAACGTGTTTATGGAAAAGCCGCTCACGGTAGACGGTCCGACCAGCAAGAAGATGCTCAAGCTGGCGCAGGACGCGTCCGACAAGAATCTCAAGGTGGGCGTGGGACTGATGTCGCGCCACAGCCGCGCCCTGCAGCAACTGGCCGACCGCGTCCATGACGGCCAGATCGGCGACATCATCATGATGCGCGGCTACCGCATGGATGGGCCCGGCGGTTATTTCCGTTCCCTTCCCAAGCCTGCGGACATCAACGATCTGTTGTACCAGATCAAGCGCTTTCACAGCTTCATCTGGGCGAGCGGCGGCTGCTTCAACGATTTTTACATTCACATCGTCGATCACCTGTGCTGGATGAAGAACGACTGGCCGGTCAAGGCGCAGGCGCTGGGCGGGCGCCATTACAAGCTGAGTCCTGACGGCGTCCCGTACGTGGACCAGAACTTCGACACCTACTCGGTGGAATACACCTACCCGGACGGCACGAAGTTTTTCATGGACGGACGATGCATCGACGGCTGCGAGGAGATCTATTCGAGCTATGTGCACGGCACCAAGGGAATGGGGATCGCTTCGAAGAGCGGCGATTGCGGTCCGCCCTCGAGCCTGTATAAGAGCCAGATGCCGTCGGCGGATGACATGATCTGGGAATCGAAGGTGAACCTCGGGGAGCACGATCCTTACCTGAACGAATGGAACGATCTGGTGGATGCGGTTCGCGACGACAAGCCTTACAGCGAAGTCACGCGCGGGGTCCAGGCCAGCCTGGTTTCGAGCATGGGACGCATGGCCGCCCACACGGGCCGCGAGATCACCTTCGACCAGATGCTGAATTGCGATTTTGAAATGGCGCCGACCGTGGCGGATTTCACGATGGATTCGCCGTCGCCTCTGCCGCCGGACGCGAACGGCAGATATCCGGTGCCGCAACCCGGCATCGTGACGAATCGCGAGTACTGAGCGCGGCATGGCGCAGGTCTGTCAGAGCGGGCGCGAGGCCAGAAACTTCTGGCGATCGCTGAGTGACGGTATCTCATCGGCCAGCGCCTGATACAACTCCAGACGCGAGCGCGCGCTCCCGGCGGCGCGGCGCACCATTACTCTGGCCATCGGGCCGATATAGACGGCGAGGTCCCTGGTAGCGCGTTCAAGCACGGCGGGATCCCACGCAGAAGTATCGCCGGCAACGTGCCCGGCAGAGTGATTGTGCGGCCGAGACGAAGCGGGTTGAGCGTGAGCACTGGCGGACGGACCTGCGCTGTCCCGTGATGACTCTGGTGGCGCCGGCCGCGGTGTCATCTCCGAATTCTCGACGAGACGCTGCCGGCGGGCGATCTGATCCTGAAGTTGCGCGATCTCGCTTTCGATCCGCGGCTGTTCGGATTCCGGGACGCGACCTAAATCGTGCCTGGCGTCGGCGAGCCGGTCCTTCAGCGCCTGCAACACGCCCTCAGGTCCCGCCAGCCACTGCAGATGATTCCGGAGGCGCGCCAGGCCGGACTCAAAGCTGCCGGAAAAATCGATGAACTGCCGCGGCTCGAGACGAAAAGGCATCTCCGCGTCGCCATGCAGCCGCAGAGGAATCACCGGCTTCCTGTGTTTGAGTGCCTGCGTCCATTCTTTCTTGCAGACGGAGTTTGGCGTCACGCTGTCGCGGCTCATCACGAACAACAGGTTGTCGCAGGTGTCGATCGCATCCCCAATCTGCTCATCCCAATCGAGACCCGGCTTCAACTCGCGCGCGTCCAGCCAGACGCGAATGGACGGGGGACCCGCGGCAAGCTCGTCCGCGAGACGGAGCGCAAAATCCTTGGCGTCAAGGGCTGAATAGCTGATGAATTGATGTCGCATCGTCCGGGCTCACGACGCACGCATCGTCCTGAGCTCGTAGCCACATGTTACTCCGGCGATATAAATGAGGGCAACCCGACAAAAGCGGGCAGGGACGAAAATCTGCGGGGACGACAAAAAAGGGCGGCCACTGTGGACCGCCCTTCGGGGAGGGCGCGACGCGGGACTTTGAATGTCCTACGCCGCGCACAGGTAGTCGTTGCGCTACTGGACGCCGATCTGGCCCGTGGGTTCCTGCGCCGGGATCTCGCCTGACGTCCCCAACGTGACCTCGTGCACCGCGCCCGTGCTGGACTCGATGATGTACCACACACCGGTCGAGGGCCGCCAGATTGCGATGTCGGTTTTCTCGTCGCCGTCATAGTCCTTCGCGACCGGTATGTCACCGCTCTCGCCCCATACGGTTTTAACGATGGCTCCGGTGCTCGACTCAATGGTGTACCACGTATTGTTCGAGGGCCGGAACACGGTGTAGTCGGTCTTGGTGTCGCCGTCGTAGTCGCCCGGCACGGGGATGTCGCCATTGAGGCCCCACGACTGGCTTACAATCGCGCCCGTACTGCTGTCGATCACCCACCAGGTTCCCGTGGATGGCCGCCAGACCGCGAAGTCGGTTTTGCCGTCGCCGTCGTAATCGCCGGGCACGGGGATGTCACCATTGAGGCCCCACGACTGGTTTACGATCGCGCCCGTAGTGCTGTCGATCACCCACCAGGTTCCCGTGGATGGCCGCCAGATCGCGAAGTCGGTTTTGCCGTCGCCGTCGTAATCGCCGGGCGTGATGACGTCGCCGTTCTCACCCCACTGCTGGGTGGTCTGGAGTCCCGTGCTGCTGTCGATCACATACCACGTTCCATTCGAGGGCTGCCACACGGAGACATCGCTCTTACGGTCGCCGTCGAAGTTTGCGCCGTGCTTGTCCTTGCGGAGCGAGGAGGCGATGAAGGTCGCCGGCACGTCACCCGTCAGGCCCCACTGCTTGATTTCACTGCCGCCGCTCGTGTAGGTGATGTACCAGTTACCATTCGACGGCCGCCACACGGCGTAATCGTTCTTGCCGTCACCGTTATAGTCGCCAACCACGGGAATGTCGCCGGGCAGTCCCCACTGAAAGCTGACTTCATTACCCGTGCTGCTGAGGATGATCCACCAGGTGCCCGTCGAGGGACGCCAGATGGCGTAGTCGGTCTTGCCGTCGCCGTCGTAATCCCCTTCCGCCGGGACATCACCGGGCAATCCCCACTGTTGTTTGGCAATGACGCCGGTACTGCTGAGGATCACCCACCATGTGCCCGTCGATGGCCGCCAGACGGCAAAGTCTGCCTTACCGTCGCCGTCATAATCTCCGGGCGCGGGAATATCTCCGGGCAAGCCCCACTGCATGATGTGTTCGGCTCCGTTGTAGCTGCTGAGGTAGTACCAGTTGCCATTCGAAGGCCGCCAGACGGCGAAATCGGCCTTGCCGTCGCCATCATAGTCGGCCGGGACCGGTACGTCGCCCGGCTCGCCCCATTGTTGTTTTGGAGCGGCCATCCCGGTCTCGCTGCTGATGTAGAACCAGTCGCCCGTTGATGGCCGCCAGATCCCGAGATCGCTCTTACCATCGCCGTCGAAATCCGCGGCTACCGGAATATCGCCGGGCACACCCCACACTGTGCTCGGCGACCCGTTTACCCACCACGTGTCGGTA
>JASHQD010000342.1 GCA_030037755.1 Terriglobia bacterium | reverse complement strand
GCCGCAGTTGTCAAGTCGCCGGAGCGATTTGCGCAGGACGCAAAGCTTGCGCCGCCGTTTCTTCGTGCGGCTACTATGACGCGAAGGCCCGGCAATTCGTACGGAAAAGGGCGTGCGTCCGGGGCGGTATTCTGGGACGCGGCAGGGTAAAGGTTAAATGGGCAAGAATGCGCGAACGTTTGGACAGGACCTGATGCGTGGCGAGGGACGGCAGAAGAACGGTCTTACGTGGACCGGGGCGGCCGTCGAGTTCGATCATTACAGAGTCAAGAAGGGCACGCGCGCAACCGCGGAAGCCAGCGGCACGAGCATTTTCGATCCAGTGCTGTGCGAGATCGTCTACCGCTGGTTCTTTCCGCGGGCGGCGCTGTGCTCGATCCCTTCGCAGGCGGCAGCGTGCGCGGCATCGTGGCCTCCAGGCTGGGCCTCTGTTACACGGGCATTGATCTGTCTGAACGCCAGATACAGGAGAACCGAAAGCAGGCCGCCGAAATCTGCCCTGATAATCAGCCAGTGTGGATCGTCGGTGACAGCCGGAACGTGCGAGAGCTGGCCCCAGGCAGCTACGACCTGGTTTTCTCCTGCCCGCCTTATGGGGATCTTGAGGTTTACTCGGATGACGAGCGCGATCTATCGACACTAGATTATCCGGATTTCATCGCAGCATACCGCGAGATTATCGGGCACTGCTGCGCGTTACTGAAACCTGATCGCTTCGCCTGCTTTGTAGTAGGCGATTTCCGCGATCCGAAGGGATTCTACCGCGACTTCCCGAGCCATACGGCAGCGGCGTTCGAGTCGGCAGGAATGCGGCTTTACAACGAGGCTATCCTGGTTACAGCCGTGGGCTCCTTGCCGATCAGGATTGGCAGGCAATTCGGCCGCTACCGGAAGCTCGGCAAGACGCACCAGAACGTGCTCGTGTTCTATAATGGCCAGCCGAAAGGCATACCAGAAGATTTCGGCACGTGTGACTTCGGCCATCTAACCGTTATGACGTCCGAATGACACCAGTACGGGGGGAGAAACTATGAACACGCTAGGCGATTGCAGATGGGCCGCTCGGCTGGTGGCGGCAATCCTAGTGACGCTGGCGGCCGCGAAGACGTCGTCCGCGCAGCAGAACTTCAAGAGTATGAGCCTTGACGTGACCGACGGTGCGAATCCGTGGGCTGGCCTCGTGCAGGGCTTGGACGGCAGCCTTTACGGGGCGGCATCCTCTGGCGGGAACGACTACCACGGTACGGTCTTCAAGATCACGCCCAGCGGTACACTGCTCACGGTGTACGATTTCTGTTCTCAAAGTGGCTGCACGGACGGCTTCGAACCTTTCGATACGTTGGTGCAGGCCACGGACGGGAATCTCTACGGTACGACATTTAGCGGCGGCGCCTACGGTTATGGCACGGTCTTCCGTCTCACGACTTCGGGCACGTTAACCACGCTCTATAGCTTCTGCGCCGGCGGTTACCCGCCTTGCGCCGATGGAGATGATCCATGGGGTGGTTTGGTTCAGGCCACGGACGGGAATTTCTACGGTACGACTCAGGATGGCGGGACCGGCACCGTTGGTGGTGGAACGGTCTTCAAAATCACTCCGGCAGGCGAGTTGACCACGCTTTATAGCTTCTGTGCCAGAGCGAATTGCGCCGACGGCGAAACTCCCAGGGCCAGCCTGGTGCAGGGCGTGGACGGAAACTTGTACGGAACAACCCAGTTGGGCGGGCTCGGCGGTGATGGCACGGTATTCAAGATCACGCCTGCAGGTATCCTGACCACTCTGCATAGTTTTCACGGGCTCGACGGCGCCGGACTCGACGGCGGCCTTGTTCAAGCGCTCGACGGCAATCTTTACGGTGTGACCGGCGGTGGCGGGGCCACCGGCTTTGGGACCGTCTTCAAAATCACGCCCTCGGGCACGCTGACCACCCTTTACGGCTTCTGCGACCCAAAGTCGTGCGGTGACGGCGCGTACCCCGAGGCGAGCCTGATCCAGGGTACTGACGGTGACTTCTATGGCACAACCTACGCAGGCGGGGACAATGACTCCTGCCATAGCGAGGGTGGCTGCGGTACGGTCTTCGAAATCACCCCTACGGGCACGCTCACCACGCTGCACAACTTTGATCTTAAAGACGGCGCCGAAGTCGCTGGCAGCATAGTCCAGGCCACCAATGGCGGCTTTTACGGCACCACTTTCGGCGGCGGCGAGTCCGGCGGGACAGTATTCGAGTTAAATACGGGCCTCAGCCCATTCGTAAAAACCTTGCCCACCTCCGGAGAGGTAGGAGCGGTCGTTACGATCCTGGGAACAGACCTGACGGGGTCCACCAGCGTTAGTTTCAATGGGACTCCAGCGACATTGAAGCAGGTCACGCGGACCGCGATCGAAACCTCGGTGCCGTCTGGCGCCACGACTGGGCCGGTGCAAGTGGTCACGTCCAGCGGGACACTATCGACCAACGTGCCGTTCCAGGTGATTCCGTAATCGCCCTTGGTGCAAGCCGAAGAAAGCGTATCGAAATCGTATGCGAGTATACCAAATCCGAACCTAGCTGAGGCAGGCAGGGCGACGCGATTCAAGGAGGGCAATGTCCCCCATCAGCCCCGGCCGCCCGAAGAAATCCCCGATCTCTGACCGCTATGCCGCGATCGCGGAATTGCCGGCGCCCGATTATTTGCTGACGGCGCTCAAGCTGAGCGAGGCTGAAAAGGGAACGATCAAGACCTACGGGGACGCCCTCGTGCTTAACCAATTTCGTGCCGCGATTAAGGGCAAAACGGACGCTGCCCGCGAGATCACCGATCGTCTGGAGGGCAGGGCGCGGCAAGCCGTAGAGGTAAGCGGTCCGGAGGGCAGCGCCCTCGATGTTCATTTCATGACCGACGAGCAGCTCGACGCGCGCATTGCGCAGCTGCTGGCGATCTTGGACAAGGAGAAGGCTTGTGGACCCCAGAAGTGATCTTGTCCTGCTTCTGGAAGAAAAAACTCGATTCGCATTTTGAGAGACGCAAGCGAAGACTGGAACAGATTCCTTGGTCCGTCAGAAGGTCCGCGCTGGAAAAGGCCTGGAAGAGCCGGCATTGGTGGGAAAAACCAGCTGAGGAACGCGAGCGTTTCACTCGCGACGAATGGATCGTGCTGCATTTGGGCTGGATTCCTGAGGAGCGGGAACAATTGATTCAATTCTTTGAATCGAGGGGTCACCATAAGCGCTGTTCTCATTGCGGCCGCGGTCTGGTGGCGACGGGCCCCTACTCCCATAGTCCTGCCTGCGGAAGCGCAAGCGAACCTCAGCAGTGAGACGAGAGAGTGACGCTGCGGCAAGAACTCGCAGCGCTATTGGAAGAGCGAACCCTCTCGCTCTGGGAGCGACGAAGGCAGCGGATGAAGGCCATCGGGGTGCGCGGTCTGGCCGCGCTGGGGGTGGGGAGAGGCCGGGTGCTGCTCCTCTCCCCTCTGCTTCGAAAACAAGCGAGAACAAAGCTGCGGTCTGAATGCAACTTCGATGGGATTTATTCTAACCGACTTGTCAAGAGATTTTTAGGACGTGAGCCGCGGCGCGCCATGAACCCTGACGTTGCTATCAAGGCACAAACAACGGAGAAAACGTCTGGCCGACATTACCGGCAAGGGCTTCGTGCAGGCGCTGCGGCTGCTGCGGTCACGGCCGGGTAGCGGACAGCGAAGAGTACGAAAAGCGCGGC
>JASHQD010000341.1 GCA_030037755.1 Terriglobia bacterium | reverse complement strand
ACAGAAGCCACGCGCGCAGGTCGGCTGCGGATTTCATGGAGTGCTGATTCGATTATAAACCGGTCGGGGAGGCAGTCGACAGTTTACAGTCGACAGTTGACGGTCAGAGCTTCGACCCCTTCCAAAACTGGGTGGGAACCAGAGCAGGGAATGTTGATGGGTCGCCGCTCAGTCAGAACTCGGTAGCACGGTGTTCGGCTCACGATCCGCTCCCCTGCTCCGGGCGAAGTTGCCCGGTGCGTGAGACGGCCGAAAGGCGGCTAGCAGGGTCAGACCGAGCCGCAACCTGACGCGATACGCGTCATTGCCTGAACGGCATCTGTGATATAGTGCTGTGCCGACGGCGGTCTGAGCCGGGGGTGGGCGATAAAACCCTTCTTCAAGGGCTGGGAGTTTTGGGGCGCGCTCGGTGCAGCACTCAGCATCGTAGACATTGTGCTGCACCTTTCCGGCGCGCACGTACCCGCGAGATACCTGACCATTCTAATCGCGGTGCTGCTGTTCGCAGGTCTCGTATACGCGGAGGAAGTGTTCAGGCGACGTGCCAATCACCTTGCCGCGGGCGCCAACGACTTTACCGCACAGTTGAACGCGGCAAGAGACGACGCCGATCGGGCTCGTGCGAATCTCCAAGTTGTGTCTGCCGAGCGCGACGGACTGAAACAAGAGCTTGAGCGAGCTTCTTCGGAGCGGCTGCTGCTAATCGAAGAGATGGCGCTGCCCAGCCTGACCGTGGATCTGAGGTCCCCCCGAACTGTTAACCCCGTGCACGTCGACGAATACGCCGTCCGATGCAAATGGTTGGGAGACGGGCCCGTCAGGGATGCCGAAGCAACGTTCCGCATTAAGGGCAAGAACGTCTCTGACAAGCCCCTCGCAGAACTCTACGTGTCGGTCGCGGGTGACAGCTCGGTTCCGATGTTGTTGCTGAATAGCAAGTACTACGACCTCATTTCCGATCCCAACAAAGAGCGGGAGATGGCGCCCGTGCTTAAAGGGGCCGACGGATTCTTAAAGAGCGTTGCCTTGGAGTTTGGAAGCCAGGGGCTCAATCCATTCGACCGCTTCAGCTTGGAATTCTCTTTCACCTGGCCCAACGTGATTAACTCTCCCAAAAACTATTGGTACATTCACCCCTTGGATTTTCAGGAAGTACACGAGCTCACCATCGAGCTCGACGTCGGAACCGTGAAGCCCGGGCGTGTCGAGGCTTATGTCGTCGGAACGAATCTGGAGTACCGCAAGCTCAACCGTGTTTACCCCGCGAATGGCTCCAAATCGCTGTTTGTCTTTCGAAAGCCCGACCCTGGCAACAATTCCGCGTACCTGCTTGTAGTGGACGGCAAATAGCCCTCACCGCAATTTCGCGCACCGGAGTTCCGACGACGCGTGCACCGCTGTCTGGTCGCTCTCCGCAGTTTGGTATTACGGAAACAGGTCGCGATCTGCCCAGTACGATTTCAACTCTTCAGACAGCAATGGAAACACCGTGCTGCGGGCTTTTGGCGTCAAAATCGACCGGAAGAGCCAACGGCACGATCTCGGAGGGAAGAAATCGACTTTCGTCTGACGCAGGGAAAGCCAGGGTGCCTCTTTCCCGGCCCCGCGATCCCCGCTGCGTGGTCGCACGAAATATGGAATCAGGACCGGATCAAAGCCCATTTCGATCGTGGCTCGAACGTCGGGACCGTAGTATCCTCGCCCGATACTGAGAAATCGGCTTGGAGCATGAGTTCCTGAGAGTGGACCTTCGCCTTCCAGGCCGCGGATGCCGTCAATCAGAGTGAGGGCAGGAGGCGAAACTTGCGCGAGGTGGTACAAGAGTCGGGGCACTGCACGGTGTAGCCCAGGAAGCTTCGGAGATCCGAGCTCTCGCCCTACCAAAGCGCCCACCAGCCCCTTCAGTCCCAGGCTTGCACCGAAGCGCCGGTGTGTTCTCGCCTTGCAGAGATTAATGACGCACGCCGCCTCCATAAACGGAACCGCGAGCGGCCACCGGTTTGCGACTGTCCGCGCGTCGGCGAGGTTCAAGTCAACGGTGTGGACGCCAAAGCGGCGAAAGATGGAAGTCCATCCCAGACGCTCACACTCGTCAGAGAACGAAGTGTAAGCGGGCCCCTCGCCGACAACCACCCTGGAAGCGGGAACACACGCACAGACAGTTTCAACCACGAATTCAAGGATTGCCGGCGAGACCTCGTGATCCACGGGCCGCCCGCCCGCGGTACTCGGTTTGATGAGGATGTGCCCTGACGGCCGTATCTCGTCCAGAAACTGCTTGATGTCTGCGCGCAACAGCTGCCGCGCCGATCCGTCCAGACCGGAGTCCAAGACGCGCGTCGCCGCTCCCTTGACATCCTCGAAAAGGTCGGAATCTACCTCTTCAGGTGTGTCAGGCCACAGAAGACCATGCGAATCGAGCATGCCAACAGGAATTGGATTATCTTGAAGGGCGGACGCGTCTACGTGCCACCGTCATGCCGAAAGAGGTACGCGATATCACCTTGCTGCACGCGATGCGCAAACACAAATCTGGACTCGAGCCGCCACACCCAGGTTTTAATCGTCCGCAGCACCCAGCGCATACGATTTCTCCGACCTCCTAGTTACACAATACCAGCCACGTTCAGGACTGTCAATGAGGCTAGTTGAACGCCAGCGGTTGTGAATCTTGACCGGTCCCAGACTGCGATTATTGCCTCGGTTTTCTCATCATATTCTGGCTTTTCTGCGTTTCCAGAAATGGAAGGGCTTTGTTTTCAGAGTGCTGCCGGCTCCGACCCTCAAATTGGGCCTCCAAAAAGCGACGCTTCCACCCGGCCGTTCCCGCTCATGGCTAAACTGCCGTCAAAATCTCTATCTTGCTCACAGGCATCACCTTTAGAATATGCCTTCCGGCTGATCGCGGGGGCAGAGACACAAGAGCGCTCACTCCAGCGTGACGGTCTAATCGATTCGGATTGGACCACATTGTACTTCTTCGGCACTTGAGTCAATAGATAAGACCAGGCGGAGTCGGCCGGACGCTCCAGCAAGCCGTTTACGACGCAGTCCGATCCCGGGAGGGCAGGCATCCTGCCCGCCTGGAATCTGCGAACGGCCGAATTCGCGCCCGGTGAAAATTTTCCAAAAAAAATGCTTGACACGAGAAACGGTGTTATACCACACTATAACAGTAAATGACGTGTAGCATCTGAGAACCGGAATGGATCGCGATTGGAATGACAGCCAGCCGATTTACCGCCAGCTTCGAGACCGCATCGTAGCCATGATCCTCGACGGCGTTCTGAAGGAGGGAGATTCGTTGCCGTCCGTGCGCACGGTGGCGGCGGATTACCGGCTGAATCCGCTGACGGTTCTGAAGGCGTACCAGGAGCTCGCGGATGAGGAACTGGTCGAGAAGCGGCGCGGTCTCGGCATGTTCGTCAACACCGGCGCGCGAAAGCTATTGATGAAGGCAGAACGCCAGAAGTTCCTGGCCGAAG
>JASHQD010000340.1 GCA_030037755.1 Terriglobia bacterium | reverse complement strand
GGTTAGCGCGGCAGCAACGAACACGATTGCTCGCGCTTATTCGGATCGGCCGCCTCGCCGCCTTCGGTGATCTCGCGGACGATGCCCTGGCGGTCGATCACAAACGTCACGCGCTTGGCCACGCGGATCAGCGGGTAAAGCACGCCGTATTCGCGCGTCACCTGCTTGGTCTCGTCGCTGAGCACGGGAAACGTGATGTGGAGTTCGTTCGCGAAGTCGCGGTTGCGCTTCGCCGTATCCACGCTGATTCCGATCACCTGCGCGCCGGCCTTTTCGAAGTTGGCGATATCAGCCTGATACGCCAGCAACTCCTTCCTTCATCCGGGCGTGAAAGCACGGATGTAGAAGGCAAGCACTACGGTCTTCTTGCCGCGAAAATCACTCAGGCGGACGTCGCGCCCGTTCTGGTCCTTGAGAGTGAAGTCCGGCGCCGCCTGCCCGACGCTAGGCGGTCCGGCCGCGGCGGTGGCCATCGCGAATATGAAAGCGAGCAACACCACTGATCCCAGGCTCATGATCGGCGTTCCGATCTCAGTTCGGCGCAGGGGCAAACCGAGCTTCGGATTTCCCCTACCCCGAGCTTACGGCTTGCGTCCCAGCGCGATGTCGTAGGCATCAAGGATCGCCAGCACATTCAACATGCCCGCAGAAACCAGAAAGGCGGTGCCGAAGTCCGCGCTCACGAAAGACGTGTCGCCCGCGTAGGTAAAGAATCGGGCGATCGGCATGGCCAATCCCACGCACAACTCGCCGAAATAGCCCAGCGTCTCGAGCCAGGAGGGCGAGCCCGTGGAGAAGAATTGGCCCTTCATCGCCAGGCCGAACAGGAACATCGTCAGAATGGCGAGAAACAACACCAGCGCGCGTCCGCGCCGGCCCAGCATGTAATGCCCGGCGCCGGGAATCAGCCAGGCGGCGGCGCATAACCGCACCAGGCGTCCGGTATCCGGCTTCGGCGCTTTGACCGCAACGGCCGGTTTGTTGATCACTTCGTTCGAGGCTTTTGGCATCTTGGGAATCTTTTACGCCGCCAGAATCGGGACCGCAGCCTGCTGAATTTCGCCCGTGACGCGCGCCTCGTGCTCGTCCACGTAGACGTCGACCTCGCTGCGCACGCCGAATTCCGGCAGATAAATCCCGGGCTCGATCGAGAAGCACGTCCGCGGTATCACCGGGCGCGTGTCGTGGGTCTCGAAGTTATCCATGTTGGCGCCGTTGCCGTGGATATCTTCGCCGATCGAGTGCCCGGTGCGGTGCACGAAATAGTCGCCATAGCCCGCCTTGGCGATCACGCCGCGCGCAGCGTCGTCCACCTGCCAGCCGGCCAGCGGACGCCCCTGGCGCACGGCCGTCTGAACCAGATCAATGGCCGCGTCACGCGCCTGCTTCACGATGTTGAATATCGCCGCGTGGCGCTCCGGCACCTGATCGCCGACGTAGCCGGTCCAGGTGATATCAAAGAAGACCGCGCCCGGCGTGGTTTTCTTGCCCCAGACATCGAGCAGCACCCAGTCGCCCTGCCGGATCGGCTTCGACTTCGTAGGTGAGGCCGAATAATGCTGATCGGAACTGTTGGCGTTCACGGCCACGTCAGGCGGATCGTCCGGCACCACGCCGCCCGCGCGCATGGTCTCGAGGATCAGTTGCTGGATCGTGTATTCGTCGGTGGCGCCGCCGTCACGGACGGCATCGGCGATAGCGCGGAATCCCGCGCGGATGGCTCCGTGGACCACCTTGCCCGCTTCGAGATGGCCGGCTAGCTGCTCCGCGGTCCAGCGCGCTTCGAACAATTGGACCAGGTCGGCCGACGAAGTGATCTCGATCCCGAAGCTGCGCACCAGCTCAACCGTGCCGGCATCCACCAGCCCGACATACGGAATGTCGTTGAGCGCCGAGTATTCCATCGCGATCTTCTTCGCGCCGCCGAGCATGGCCGCCAGCTTCTCGCGTTGCTCGCGCCACGCGGAATACTCGTGCCGTTCGCCCGGCAGGCCGTCCAGGTTGAACCTTTCGATCCGGTGGACGAGCTTCGCCGGCTGGCCCACGGCCGGAATGAGGTAGTACCAGCGCCGCGTGGTCAGCATGTGATCGAGACCGAGCACGCGATAAGCGATGGGGTCGCGATGATGATGGTCGTAGAAGAGCCATCCGTCGAGATTCAAGTCCTTGAGGGCCGCTTGTATCGCAGTGATGTCCATGACCTATTATTGCCGATTTTCGATTGTCGATTGTAGCGCAGTTCCTGAGTTCTTCAGTTCGAAGTTTCTCAGTTCGAAGTTCCGAGTTGGTTGGCCTGGAGCGCTCAACTTCGAACTGAACAACTTCGAACTGAACAACTCTCCTAGTCGTTTCGCAGCAGCACTTTCAGGCACGATTCGCAGTCCAGGTGCCGGAACGCTTCCACTCCCTGCGCCAGCGGAAACACGCGCGAGATCATTGCTTCGACTTGAACGGCGTCGCGGCGCAGCAGATCGATCGCAGTCGCGAAGTTGCCGCATCGCGATCCGAGTAGTGTAATCTCGTTCACTACAAGGTTCGCCGTGTCGAAATGCGCCGGTTCGTGGAAGGTGGACTTCATCACCACCACGCCGCGTGGCTCCACCAATTGCAGTGCCTGTTCCAGACCCTCTGGCGAGCTTGTAGCCTCAACGACTACCGCGAAACTTCGCGGTGCGAGCTTGGATTCGTCACCGGGCCCGGGCCGGACTGTCTTCAGACCCCACGATTGCGCGAGCTTCAGCTTCCATTCGCTTCGGCCGATAACGGTCACATCCGCGCCCGCATGCCGGAGTACCTGCGCCACCAGCAAGCCGAGCCGTCCGGCGCCGAGCACCGCCACCCGAGTCCCGCCCGCGATCGGCATCTGTTCCAGGATCTCGGCGGCGGCGGCCAGCGGTTCGACGAATACCGCTTCTTCGTCGGGCACCTCGTTCGGGACTTCATGCAGATTCGCAACCGGAAGCGTGACGAATTCCGCGAAGGCGCCCGGGCGTCCGATGATCCCCATCACCGTCCGTGACGAACAATGCCGTCCCAGGCCGCGCCGGCACCATTCACAATGTCCGCAGGTGACGTTGATCTCGCCCACCACACGGCGACCGATCCAGCGTCTGTCGTCGCATTGCACAACTTCGCCAACGAATTCGTGGCCGGGGATGCCGTGAAATCCCGAGTAACCTTTCAGGATCTGGCGGTCGGTGCCGCAGATCCCCGCCAGGCGCACGCGAATCAAGGCCTCGCCCGGACCGGGTCTCGGGTCGGGGACGTCACGCAACGTAAGCTGACCGTCAAAGTAGAGGGCTCTCATCGAAGGCTACGTGTAGTACGGCACCCGCTAGGCCGCAGAGCGCGGCTTGATCTTGGTCAGCGGCGCTCTTGCCGCTGCGAGCCGCAGGTCGTAGTCGGCTTGAAGATTCATCCAGAATCCCAAAATACTTGCCAAGCCGCAGCGCGACATCGGCGCTGATCCCCCGCTCCTCGCGGAGAATCTCATAAATTCCAGGACAGTGCACAGCCTTCGCGAGTTCGTAGGCCGTGATTCCCATCGGCTCTATGAACTCGGTACGCAGAATCTCGCCCGGATGTGCAGCGATGGTTGAAACCTTCCGACGGGCCATCCGGTTCCTCCTCAGTCGGAAAACAGGGCCTGAAGATTCCGGCGGCCGTGCACAACGTGCATGATCGTCACGCCGGTTTTCTTGGCGCGATAAAGGATGACGTACTGCCCGACCGGGAACCCGCGGTAGCCTTTCCTCAGATCGTCACGCCGGCGCCCTGACATAAGGAGCGCTTCCCAACATGCGGAAATGGCGAACCAAAAGATCAAAAAACCGGTCCGCGGCCGATTCGTTGTCTTGGGCGATGTACTGCCAGATGTCCAGAATGTCCCGGCGCGCACGCCGGGTCAGCCGGTAGTTCATTTTCGGGCTGCGTCGCGTTGTGCCCGCCCTTCACGCTTGAGTTCCGCGGCGAGCGCATCACGAATAAGCGCCTCTTGGTCGGACGTGAAATGCAGCTCCATGCCTTTACGCTAGTCAGGCAAACGCGCAATGTCAAGCTGCGCCGCGTGCGCCGCGCCAGTATTCAGGCAGTGCCAGCTTACTCGTACCGCAGCGCGACCATCGGATCCACGCTCATAGCCCGCCGCGCCGGAATCGCGCAGGCGGCGACTGCCACCACAAAGAGCAGAATCGCGACCGCAGCGAACGTCAGCGGATCGAGCGGACGCACGCCGTACAGCAGACTTGTGAGATAGCGTGTGACGCCGAACGCTGCCCCGATGCCGAACACGGCTCCCGCTGCGGCCAGGAAGATTCCGCGGCCCACGACCAGGCGCATCACTTCGCGCCGCTCGGCGCCCAGCGCCATACGCACGCCGATTTCGCGCGTCCGGCGCGTGACTTCATACGAAAGCAGCCCGTAAAGCCCGATGCAGGCCAGCACCAGCGCGAGCAGTCCGAAGAAACTCGAAAGCCGCGCCATGATGCGCTCCTGCGAGAGCAGTTGATCGATGTGCTCGGTTTGGGTAGCGACGTCGAACACCGGCAGATTGTCGCCGGCGTGGCTCACGATGTCGCGAACGGTCGGGACCAGGCTCGTTGGAGCGCCTGCTGTCCGCAATTCGAAATGGGCGCCGCCGCCCGTCTGCGGACGGTACATGGTGGGATCGATCGCGCGCCGCAGGTTGTCATACTTGGTGCTTCCCGCCACGCCGATAATCTGGTAGCCCGGCGACTTGGGCCCCGTACTCGGTTCGTCGCCTTCGGGTTCGTCCAAAGGCCTGCCGAGCGGGCTCTCCTTGCCGAAGAAGCGGCGCGCCAAGACCTCGTTGACGATGACCGGGATCGGCCCGCCCACCGGTTTCGCGGTTGAAGCGGCTGGCGGAGCAGCGGATGACGCTCCCGGGACGGCCGCCTTTTTGGACGCTTCCTCGGCAGCCTTTTCGGCCGCGTCCGTGGCCGCCGCCGAAGCGAAGTCAGACGCGGTGAAGGGACGCCCGGCAAGAAGACGGATGCGCATGGTGGAGAGAAAACCGGGTCCGACAGCCAGTTCATCCACTTCCACGCTCGATTTCGGCGGCTGCCCGGGCGGGTGAAGATCCGTACTCCACAACGAGCCGCTCAGCAGCGAATCCGACGAATAGCTGGCCGAGACGACTCCCGGAATTGCGGCGAAGCGATCCTGCAGATCACGATATAAACTCTGGATTTCCGTCTCCTTGTAACCCGAAAGCGTGGGATCGATACCGAACGTCAGAATGTTCTGGGTATCGAAGCCCGGATCGATGTTGCGCAGATTCTGGAGCGTGCGCACGAGTAGTCCGGCGCCGATCAGCACCACAATCGAGAGCGCGACCTGCGCAATCACCAGCACGCCGCCCAGGTGCAAACGCCGGCCTGCAGGCGTCACGGCGTCCGGAACAGCCGATATGTTTTCCTTCAGAGCGGGCGTCAGGTCCAGGCGCGTGCTGCGCAGCGCTGGCGCGAGTCCGAAGAGGATTCCCGTCAGGACGGAAGCGGAAATCGTGAAGGCGAGAACCCGCCAGTCGGGCGTAATCACGAAGGGAAAGGGTTGATCGCCGCGCGAGACCAGCGCCGTGATCGCATGCACGCCCCAGAAGGCGATCAGCACGCCGAGCGCGCCGCCGAGGACCGAGAGCATGACGCTTTCGGTGAGCAGTTGCCGCGCCATTCGCATCCGGCCCGCGCCCAGCGCCAGCCGCACCGCAATCTCCTTCTGTCGCGCTGCCGAACGCGCCAGCGTCAGCCCGGCCACATTCGCGCAGGCGATCAGCAGGACGAATCCGACCGCGGCCATCAACACGTAGAGCAGGCTGGAAAGCGATCCGCGCCGTCCCGAAAGACCGTCCTGTGCCGCAGTCAGTACAATCGCCGGATCGTCGGCTTCCTTCGAAAGCGGCTTCGCGCCGTGCAGCATCTGGTTGCGGAAGATCGAAGTCGCGTCAGCCTGGGCCTGACGCATTGAGACTCCGCTCTTGAGCCGTCCCAGGATGACCACCCACCAGTTCTGGGCATCGGACATGACATCCGGCCGTTGCAACCATCCGACCTTGAGAGGGATTATCGACGACAGAGAAAGGAAGAAATCCTGCGTCTTGCCCGGAGCGAGATTAGTGAAATGCGGGTCTGCAACGCCGACAACGGTGAACGCCGCGCCGTTCAGGTGAATCACGCGGCCGACCACCGAGCGATCGCCGCCGAAGGCCTTCTGCCAATAAGGGTAGCTGAGCACAATTACGGGCGGCGCGGACGGCTGATCGTCAGACGGGCCGAGCGTCCGGCCAAGAACCGTGTCCACGCCGACGGTGGCGAAAAAATCGCCCGAGACAACTTCGCCCCTTCCCATGCTGGCCGCTCCGTTGCCGCTGACCACTACCTGCACCGGCCCGGCAATGGCAGTGAGGCCGGAGAAGACGGTCGCCTGCTTGCGCATGTCGTCAAACAGCGGAACAGAAAACGAGCAGCCGGTGCCGTTACCGCCGCGTCCGCAGTCGCCGAAACTGCTATAGCTGTGGTATTTCGGACTGGTGTGCGCCTTCCATGCGAAAACCGCCAGCCGCTGGGGATCCTGCACGGGGAGCGAGCGCAGCATGACAGCGTCAATCAAGCTAAAGATTGCCGTGTTCGCTCCAATACCGAGCGCGAGCGTCAGAATCGCGACGGCTGTGAATCCCGGGGATTTCGCGAGCATTCGAAGGCTGTAACGGACGTCCTGCCAGAGTTTTTCCATGTGTCTGCTCCTCTGCGTCGCGCTATTTGACGGTCGATCTGAAATGCTGGTTAGCGTCCGTCGAAGAGCCACGGCCGCTTCCCCGCAGTTCTTGGTGCCTCCGGCGGGGGAAGTATAGCGCCTCGCTGGCGGTTTCCACAGAAGGATTTTCCGCCCTTAGGGTCAATCGCCTTCCGAGTAATTTTTACTCGTTTTGCTCTAACCTACTGATATCAAACCGCAAATAAAGTTTCTCATTTTTCTCATTTTCGCCCACAGTCCCAAATTTCGAGAGGACAATAATGTGTTGGGCCTCTATGCCCAACCTTCAATAGAAAGGAAGCGAGTGTGGATGTCTCAATTTTACACGAACGAACCCATTAGGTTATTGAAAACAAAGCGCTTCTGTTTTTCATAGAGCGCGAAAGCCGTTAGGTTACTGAAAACAAAGGTACTTATCTGGAGAAAGCCATTAGGTTACTGATGGGCAGCTACTTAGGCGGGTTCTGGGGGCGAAAACCCGCTGGCTTTCAGTACAAAAAGAACCGGTTGGCCGTTCCCGGTTGCGGGTTCTCTGTCGTGGATCGCATCGCGAACCGGGAATCGACAACTGGCGACCGAGATCCGCTCTGGTATACTCAGAGGAAGCAATATCAGGGGGAATGGAAACAAGATTTGAGACACTGGCCGCGGCATCGTCACGACAGACGTGTCGCGGGGCGGCTGAGCGTTGCCGAAAAGCTATCCCGAACGAAGAGATCGCGTATCCCGGCGGGAAGCTGTTGGACAGTCGACGTCCTCTCGCGAGGTCGATTGATTGAGATGCCAGGCCGGCGCTCACAGAGCGCCGCTATAACGGTCACAAATCAAAACCAAGGGGCACGGACGCATGATTCGTGTGCAGAATCTGGTGAAGAAGTTTGGCGATTTCGCCGCCGTTCAGGACATCTCGTTTGAAGTCCAGCAGGGCGAGATCTTCGCCTTTCTCGGCCCCAACGGGGCCGGCAAGACGACCACAATCAAGATGCTGACCACGCTGTTGAGGCCGACCAGCGGCACGGTGATGCTCGACGGACTCGATCCGCAGCGCCACCAGCACGAGGCGCGCCGGCGGTTCGGAATCGTCTTTCAGGATCCCAGCCTCGAGTGGGAACTGACCGCGGCTGAGAACATGGAGATTCACGGCGTTCTGTATCACGTGCCGCGCAAGCTGCGGCACGAGCGCACCGAGCAGCTTCTGAAGCTCTTCGAACTTTGGGAGCGCCGCAACGATCCGGTGAAACGCTTCTCGGGCGGCATGAAGCGCAGGCTCGAGATCGCGCGTGGATTCCTGCATACGCCCAAGATTCTCTTCCTCGACGAGCCGACGCTGGGGCTCGATCCGCAAAGCCGGAACCAGCTTTGGAGTCATGTCAAACACGTGAACGAGACCGAGCAGGTCACCGTGTTTCTGACCACTCATTACATGGATGAGGCGGATCGCGTGGCGCATCGCATCGCCATCATCGATCATGGAAAGATCGTGGCGCAGGGGACGCCCGCGGAACTCAAGGAGCAGACCCAGAGCGACTCCCTCGAGGGCGCGTTCCTCGCGCTCACGGGATCGTCGATCCGCGACGAGAGCGGCAGTTCCACCGACCAGATGCGGCAATTCGTCAAAATGTGGAGGAAATAGCTATGGGCGCCGTCTACATCCTCTGGCTTCGCGAATTGAAGCGCTACCTGCGATCGCACGCGCAGATCGTGGCCTCGCTGGGTCAGCCGCTGCTCTATCTGCTGGCTCTCGGATTCGGCCTGGGGCCGGTATTCCAGCGGTCCGGCAACGGAAGCTATCTGCAATTCGTCGCGCCGGGCGTGATCGGGATGACCGTTCTGTTCACGTCGATCTTCTCGGGGATCGGCCTGCTTTGGGACCGGCAGTTCGGCTTTCTGAAGGAAACGCTGGTGGCGCCGGTGCCGCGCCTCACCGTCGTGCTGGGTAAGACCCTTGGCGGCGTCACCGTGGCCCTGATCCAGGGGACACTGGTCGTGGTGGTGTGCCTGGCGGCCGGCTTCCGTCCGGGGGGAATCCTGGCTGTGCCGCGCGCCTTTGTTTATATGGCTCTTATCGCCCTGGTCTTCGCCGGGCTCGGGACAGCAATCGGCTCGCGTCTGCAGGACATGCAAGGCTTCCAGCTGATCATGAACTTCCTCGTGATGCCGATCTTTTTCCTCTCCGGAGCGCTCTTTCCGCTGGAGCATCTGCCCAAAGCGCTGGGCGCCGTGACCAGTGCCGATCCGCTCTCCTATGGCATCGACGGCTTGCGTGGCACGCTCATCGGCCGGACGCATTTCGGTCTGCTCACCGATTTCGCTGTGCTCTGTGCGGTAGCGGTCGTCCTGCTGAGTATCGGCAGCTACCTGTTCTCGAAGATCGAGGTCTGAGCCAGTGGTCGATTCGAATCAGGGGCGAGGGATAAAAGTCGAACCCAAGGGTCGAAACCCGGTCTTCCGGACTCTAACCTTTGACGTCGGACTTTCGCCATTCGACTTTTTGGTGTCTACCTCGAATGGACCCCGGTACTCAAACCCTATCTCAATTGTTACACCCCTATCTTTTTAGATAGTGCTATCGCGGAAGGCCTCTCTGCAACCGATAGATTATTAAGGACTTGAAGCACCTGTGGAGATTGGGCCACGGCGTGCAACCTTAGTTTGGGTCCGTGTTCTTAGTCATCTGGCTCGGGCTATCACGGCTAGGCGCTAGAAGTACCCAGGTAGCTTCGTTTTCGGGGGCTGGGCAGGAACCGAAGAGCTGGAACCTGCGACGCTGCGGCGCGCGGTCAGAAAATCGGAATCCAGACAGCCACCGTTGTTAGGCCGTGGCGCGTGAATTACCCCCAACGGCGTTCACCTCTCGGTGATCCGCCCCCCGAACGCGCCATGGCCTTCTTTTTGTCTCCTGATGCCGAGGCACCTAGAACTTTCAACCTCCCGAACGGCGTGTAGGCGCGGAAGCCTTGTCCAGCAGCGTCGCACCCGGCCTGCCCAATTCTCCCGCAACGCGGTCAAGGGTCTGTCGAAGAGTAACCCGCTCACCGTCCGCTGACTCTTCACGCCGATCACGTAAACCTCGCCGCAGCTGAAACGCTTGCGCGCTGGCCGGCCACAGCTCCCAGCGTCCATTAAACAGTGACGCGAGCAGTCTCAACCCGAGGAAAACGGCATGGCTAGCCTTCTCGGTGTGGGTATCCAGATGACCCCAATGAGCCAGCAGCCGGTTGCGCTCGTAGATTGTTCGCACGTACCGCCGCGAATAGGCGGGCTTGATCGTCGACGAGAACTGATGCCAGACGGCGCTGCCCGGCTCGTAGTGCACCTCAAAACCGCGCTTCCACGCGCGCAGCGACAACTCGACGTCCTCCCAGCCGAATGGCGCAAATGACTCGTCGAAGCCGCCCAATTCCAGGAAGCGCCGGCGGTCGAACATCGACGATCCACCGGTCGCGAAGAGCGTCAGCCAGGGCCGATTCGATTCTGCGCCGGGATTCTCGACGAAGTAACGGCGGTGAATACCGATGAAGCCGCGGCGAAACTCGCCCAATTGTCCCGCGCCGGACAATTTGCCCGTGTCGTAGTCGTAGACCTGACTGGCCACGGCAAAAACGCGGGAGCCTGTGCGCTCCTTGAAGTGAGCTGCGAGCGGCAGCAGCGCATCGGGGTCAAGCGACACGTCGTTGTTGACAACGTAGACCAGCGAATAGCGCGCCGCGCGCACACCACGGTTCGCGGTAGGCGCGAATCCGGTCTGTATCGTCGCCGATTCTGCCCGCACACGCGGAAAGTGCGAGGCGAGCCACGCGCAGGTGTCGTCGTCGCTCGCGTCATCCTCGACGATGATCTCTGCCGGTTGCCCGCCCGCCGGTTCGAACGCCTCGACTGCGCGGACCACGCTCGGCAAGTGGCGTTCGAGCAGAGCCCGACCGTTCCAACTCGGGATTACAATGCTGAGGCCGGTCTCGGAACCCATTGCTGGCGCGGTGGGCTGAGGAGTCATACGGCCAGACGCTCGGCGCAGAGTTCGAACGACGATCCGCCGCCCCCGCGCGCGCTGATCGCTGCCCAGGCGCGCAGGGTGGGCTTCGCCAGATAGTAGCGCAGCCGGCCGCCTCGCTCCCCGTGCAAGCGCGTCAGGCGATTGAGCAGGGTGTGCTTGAACGCGTGATAGTTCTGGGTGCCGGTCGAATTGCCGAGCATGCGGACTTTGAAGCCGGATGCTTCCAGCATGCGCGTCAGAGTGGCTGGTGTGAAATGAAAGAGGTGATAGGGCAGCGACAACTCATACCAGTCGGCCCCGAACCTTCTCGCCAGGTAACTCGCGAAGTTAGGCGCTCGCACCAGCAGCAGGCCTCCGGGGCGAAGCAGCCGCGACGCCTGCCTCAGCGCCGCGGCAGGATCGGGTAGATGCTCAAGCACGTCCCAGAACGTGATCACGTCGAACTGCAGGCCGGGCTGGGTCGCGGCGCTTAGATCCCCGGTGATGATGCGGTCCGTGCCCAATCGGCGCTGTGCTTCACGATACGCCGCCGGCATCACCTCAAGCCCGTAGCGATCCCACCGCTCCGGGTCGAGCGCCAGCAGGAACAAGCCGAGTCCGCAGCCGACATCGAGAATGCGCCCGCTTTGGCGGAATCGCTCGAGGAAGGAGGTCCGCGATGCCTGATCGCGCCGCACCCACGCTGGATCGTCCGCGTCGACGCGGCCCCAATACTCCGGCTGGTAGTATGCTTCAAGCGCCGGCCGGGCCAGCCGCGGCAAGGTCATCACCAGGCCGCACTTGGAGCAGCGCAACAGGTTGAATACGCGCGGCTCCCGTCCAGCCGTAACGGCCGCCTCGAGAACTCTCTCCCTCGCCAGAGCTCCGCACGAGACGCATGTTTCCTCATGGGGCATGAGGAAAAAGTATAGCCGGTTGTCGGTTGCCGGTCGTCGGTTGTGTTCGTTTCATTGATCGTAGTTCGTGGATCGTGGTTCGTGGTTCGTGGTTCGCAGCTCGCTCTCGAACCGGCGACTGCCGATCAGGACTGGAATATCAGGGCACCACGGCAACGATCTACGATCTACGATCCATGATCAACGAACGAACACAACCGAGAACCAGCAACCGACAACCGACAACCGACGACTATTCCACCCCCTCATCCTCCAGATGATATTCCTTGATCTTGCGGTAGATCGTCGTCTTCCCGATACCCAGCATTTTCGCGGCCTTTACGCGGTCTCCGCCCGTCATGCGGAGCCCTTCCAAGATCGCCTTGCGCTCCAGGTCCTGCAAGCGCGCGCTGTCGAGCGAACCGGACTGCCGGCCCGAACAATACTGAAAGGTGGAGGGCAGGTCGTCGACCTCGAGCCGCAAGCCCCGAGTCTTCGCCACAGCCGCCTGAACGGTGTTTTCGAGCTCGCGCACGTTGCCGGGCCAATTGTATTGCATGAGCTGATTCATAAACTGCGGCGAGAAGTCGGTCACTCCTTCGTCGGCCCCATAACGCGCGAGGAAATGATGAACCAGCGCAAGGATATCGCTCTTGCGATCGCGCAGTGGCGGCATGTGAATGCTGAAGACTTTCAGACGGAAGTAGAGATCCTGGCGGAATTTGCCGTTCCGCATGGCTTCCTTCACATCGACGTTGGTGGCAGCCACCACGCGGGCATCAAAGGGAACGGTTTCATTCGCTCCCACGCGCCGGATCTCGTGCTCCTGGATGGCGCGCAGAAGTTTCGCCTGATGTTCGACGGGAAGCTCGCCGATCTCATCGAAGAAAATCGTGCCGCGTCCGGCCTCGGTCAAAAGCCCCGAGCGTGACTGGCTGGCGCTGGTGAACGATCCGCGCACGTGGCCGAAAAGCTCGCTCTCCATCAGGCTGTGCGAAATCGAGGCGCAGTCCACCACCACGAACGGTTCGTTGCGCCACGGGCCGCAGTCGTGAATCGCATGCGCGGCGAGTTCCTTGCCGGTACCGCTCTCGCCCAGCACCATCACGGGCATGCGCTTCACAGCCGCGCGGAGCACGTCCTCGCGAATCTTCTGCATCGGCTGCGAATCCCCGACCATGGCGCCGAGCGCGCGCTCCACTTCGGGCGGCCGCGCCGGTGTCGATTCCGAAACCGGATGCTTTTCGGCAAGATGCGCCAGCAATCGCTTCACTTCCGCCGCGCCGAACGGCCGGATGAGATAGTTTGAAATCCCCAATCGGACAGCTTCCGTGGCTTTGGCCATGGTCGCGGCGGTACCCATCAGGACGGCGTCCAATCCGGGATAATCGCGGAGTGCTCTCCGTACCAACTCCATGCTGTCCGGTCCAGGCGCATCAAGATCGACAATGAAGATACCGATCCCACCCCCTTCAAGCATGTCTACGGCCTCTAATCCCGAATCGGTCGCGGCGGTTTTCCATCCCAGTTTTTTCGACGATTCACCAATCAGAGCGCGGGTCTCCGCATCGTGATCGAGCACAAGCACGGAGGTTTCGGCTGTCATTTGACTCCATTATAGTGCGCGTTTGCCGGTGTGTCCAACTTCAGTACGTCAGTTTGTCAGTACGTCAGCGCGTCAGCCGTCAGCTTTCAGCCGTCAGCTTTCAGCCGTCAGCTTTCAGCAATCAGCCATCAGCAATCAGCCGACGGCAAGCAGCAAGAAAGCGCGTGCTGAAAATCTCCTGTCGATAGCGAATAGCTGAAAGCTGAAAGCTGAGGGCTGACAGCTGAGGTACTGGACGCGACTGGTATAATGGCGTCGCGCTGTTACGATCCTGGATCGAAGAGCTACCGTGACCGAAAGATCGTTGCCTCAAAACCCCGAAGCTGAGCGCGCCCTGCTCGGCTCCATCCTGCTCGACAACGCCGCGCTCAACGTGGTGGGCGGCATGTTGCGCCCGGAGGACTTCTTCGCCGACGCGCATCGCCTGATCTTTCAGCAGATCGTCGGCTTGTCGGAGAAGAATCGCACCGTCGACGTTGTGACTCTCTCCGACGAGCTCAAGAAAGCCGGCCTGCTGGAGAAAGCGGGCGGCATCGTGCAACTCGCCGGCCTGAGCGACGGCGTGCCGGTCGGCGACTATGCTTTCGTCCTCAACTACGCCCGCATCATCAAGGAAAAGTCGATCCTCCGCCGGCTGATCAACGCCTCGAGCAATGTGATGAGCCGCGCTTTCGAAGCGTCAGAAGATCCCGAGGTGCTGATCGACGATGCCCAGCGGCAGATTTACGAGATCGCGGGCGAAAAGACGCAGTCCGGATTTCTCGGCATCAAGGACATCGTCAAATCGAGTTTCGGCACCATTGACGTGCTGTTCGATCGCGGCCAACGTGTGACCGGCGTCGAGACCGGATTCACCGATCTCGACAACATGACATCCGGACTCCAGCCCGGCGAGCTGATCGTCCTGGCGGCGCGCCCGTCGCTCGGCAAAACGGCACTGGCGATGAACATCGCCGCCCATGCGGCCTTGAAAGGCAAGTCCGTCGGCATGTTCTCGCTCGAAATGAGCAAGGAATCGCTGGTGATCCGGCTACTCTGTTCGGAAGCGCGCGTGGACAGTCACAACCTGCGCACCGGCTTCTCCAGCAAGTCGGACTGGGGCAAGATCACGGAAGCGCTGGGCAGGCTTGCCGAAGCGCCGCTCTTCATCGAGGACACACCCTCGCTTAGCGTGCTGCAGATCCGCGCCAAGGCGCGGCAGCTCGCGCACGAGCGCAGCCTGGACCTGCTGATTATCGATTATCTGCAGCTCGCCACCGGGCACGGACGATTTGAGAATCGGACCCAGGAAGTGAGCTACATCTCGCGGAACCTGAAAGCCATCGCCAAGGAACTGAACATCCCCGTACTGGCGCTCTCGCAGTTGAGTCGCGCTTCGGAAGCGCGTGGCAAGGATGGCGGCGGTGAACCCCAACTCCATCATTTACGAGAGTCCGGTTCCATCGAGCAGGATGCTGATGTCGTGATGTTCATCCACCGCGACCGCAAGAAAGTGACTCCAGAGGAAGAATTCGACCCGAGAGCAGGAATCGAAACCAAACTCATCATCAGCAAGCAGCGTAACGGCCCCACGGGCGACGTCAACCTCCTTTTCATGAAACCGTACGTGCGTTTCGTAGAACTGCAGCGCGAGCCGGGAATGGACGAAGTCTAACTTCCCGGCCGATCACGGGCCGTTCGCGGCAGTTCGTTGCCACTCGTTAGTCGGTTGACACATCCTGCTGGCTGCGCCTTCTCACGCGCCGGCCCGCTGATATCGCAATATCAGCTATCGTGGGGAAGTTAAGCCCGGACGCGCAAGGGTGCAGCGCCAGCCACAGCCATTTCCGCCTCAGTTTATCGGCGATGGTGGGAAATGCATCTCTCGCAGTTTCTCAGGTGTGGCCAGCTCGGCGTGCGCGTTTACCGAGGTGCCCGCCGGCAGGATCTCGGAGCACAACTGGCAATCGAAAGTCTGCTGGCTCAAATAACGAGCCATTTCCTGCTTGTCAAACTCATCCGTTTCAGCGATCAGCTTCTCTACACTCTCTCGACTGCAAAACGGGCACTTGATCGTGATGGTCAGAATGATGTATGCCATGGCTGTCGACGGCGCACGCACTCGAACTGGACTCGAACGGGTACGATCGAGCCAGCGCCCACCTTTGCGGTCGGCTTACTGCACCTGGACAAGCTTGAGCGTGGTCACCTGGCGAACCCATCGCGCCATTCTTTTCTCGCCGGGCACAATGATCCGGAACGGGCCTTGCTTGCCATCGAGCGGACGGCCGTCGGCCTTGTCGGCCAGCAGGATCGCCCGGTCCGTGAATCCGGGGTCCAGCTCCGGCAGGGCGAACACCACCTGGTAGCCGTCAGCCGCTCCTACCAAGAGGCAAGTCGTCATGCGCTTTCCGCGAAGGGATTCACCAAACGTCACCCCGGCTTTCTGTAGCACGAGCGTGAGCGGAACGCCCTCGAAGGTTTCGGTCTTCCCATGATCGTCGACCGATACGCTTTGATGTGGCATAGCCGCAATGTCAGACGCGCCAAGCTTGACCGGGGAGCCGGACTCAAGCTGCACGGCGATTTCCTGCGCCTTGGCGACCCTGACGGAACCGAGGCAGAGGAGCCCGACGAACAGAGCGATGGACTTACGTCGGAGATCCAGCAATTCGAGCCTCCATCCGCACCTGCTGCAGAGACAGCGTTCAAAAAGCGTCTCGCCGGGAGTCGACTGAAGCGGCAAGTGTCTGGCGGTGTTATTTGCAGGATCGTCATCCCGGCGAAAGCGGGACTCCACTCTTGGGGCGTGCTATCGGGACGGCTTCTAGTGGATTCCCACCTTCGCAGGAACGACGATATCCCGAAGGCGACTTTAAATCAGCCAAATGGCACCGCTACCGGAAAGAAATCGCATGCAACGGAACAGTACGAACCGAATGTCAAATATAAACGATCTAAGCCGGTGCGTCCATCGTGGTCAATAC
>JASHQD010000339.1 GCA_030037755.1 Terriglobia bacterium | reverse complement strand
CCGCGCGGACGGCAGCAAGCTTCTTTGCAACGGCATCCGCGCCTGCTTGAGAGCTCGCTGCCTGTCGGCTTCCACCTGGACTTCTGAGTCTGTCCCGCATCTTCCGCACCCTCGCCCCCGTCCTTCCAAGGCGAGTGGCCATCGATCAAACGCTGTGTTGCTGACATCACGAGTTGCGCAGCAAATCGACGACCACGACTACGAACCATGATTCCGTGACAACTGACAACTGACAACTGACACGTCAAAGAACACGTGCCTCGTTCTTCAGCTTATCGACCAGCTTCGCCGCCACGTCTTTCCCGCCGCCCTCAAAGAACTCGGTTTTGGAGCGCTTCTCAGGCACGTAGACACGCGTGAACTTCTGGCGCGGCGCGAGATCGGCGGCGGACAATCCGAGATCGGCCATGCCGAGCTTCTTGAGCGGCTTGTTTTTGGCCGCCATGATGCCCTTAAGCGTGGCGTAACGCGGCTTATTGATCCCCGACTGGATCGTGAGCAGCGCCGGCAAGGACATCTCGATGAACTGGAAGAAGCCCGCTTCGAGTTCGCGCTTGACCTTGATCGCGCTGCCCTGGACCTCGATAGCCATGATGATGGTCGAGTGCGGCAGGCCCATCAGCTCGGCGAGAATCACGCCGGTCTGGGCCGCGCCGAAATCGTCGGACTGCAGGCCGGTCACGATCAGGTCAGGCTTCTCAGCGTCGAGCGCCTTGGCCATCGCGCGCGCTATGCCGAACGAGTCGAGGTTGGCAAAAGCGGGATCGTCGAGGTGCAGAGCGCGATCGGCACCTTTGGCCAGCGCCTCTTTGATCGCCTGCTGGGCGCGCGCAGGTCCAAGCGAGCAGACCACCACTTCGCCGCCCTGCGATTCTTTCAGGCGCAGCGCCTCTTCGAGCGCATAGATGTCAGGCTCGTTGACTTCGAAGCTGATGTCGGTTTCCTGGATCCACGTCCCGGCGGAGTTCAGCCGCAGAAGGGAATCGCGGGCAGGTACTTGTTTGAGACAAACGACGATCTTCATATGTCAGTCGGCAGTCAGCAGTCGGCAGGTTAGTTGGCAGTCGGCAGCTGGCAGTCCGCAGTAGGCAGTAAGCAGTAAGCAGTCGGCAGTCGGCAGTCGCCGGTTGAGAGTTGAGACTGCTTACTGCCAACTGTTCACTGCCGACTGCCTGCTGCCGACTGCCAACTGCCTAGTGCCTACTGCGGACTGCTTACGGCCGACTCTCACTTCGGGGTAAATCTTTCGGGGTGAGCGATCATGGCGCTCAGCATCTTTCCAACTTCGCCGTAACCTTCGCTTAACCGCTTGTGGTTCTCCTCTGAAAGATACCCGCAATCGCGGGCGAAATCCAGCCAAACTCCAGTCTCGGTGGCCTCGGCGTCAGAATCGGCAACCTTACTCGCGAACATGTTCGGTACTGGCGCTTTCGGTATCCCTCCGCGAGATTGGCGGCAACGCTACGCGACGAGCGGCGAATCTGGCTGGTAAGCGAATACCGCTCGTCCTGCGGAAATCCTCTCGACAGCTTAAATATTTCCATAGCAAGCGCGTAAGCCATCTGGTAGACGTGAAGATCCTTCACACCTCGGAGCGAAATGACCGAAATCGCCGGCTGCATCTGTAACTGCCTACTGCTTACTGCCCACTGCCGACCGCCTACTGCCCACTGCCGACGGCCTACTGGTACTTCTTGAACAGCAACGCCGCATTCGTTCCGCCGAACCCGAACGAGTTCGACAGCGCGTACTCAAACGACGCCTGGCGCGCCTGGTTCGGCACATAATCGAGATCGCAGTCGGGATCGGGATTCTCAAGATTCATCGTCGGCGGCACCCACTGCTCGCGCAGGGCGAGCGCGGTGAATCCGGCTTCGAGTCCGCCCGCGCCGCCCAGCAGGTGGCCGGTCATGGACTTTGTCGAGCTGACCGGAAATTTGTAGGCGCGCTCGCCGAAGATATTCTTGATGGCCAGTGTTTCCAAGCGATCGTTATAGGGCGTCGAGGTGCCGTGGGCGTTGATGTAGCCGATCTGCTCCGGTTGGATTCCGGCATCGCAGATGGCGTTCTGCATGGAGCGCGCTCCGCCGCTCGCCGTCTCATCGGGCGCCGTGATGTGATAGGCATCGCCGGACATCCCGTATCCCACCACTTCCGCCACGATCGGCGCGCCGCGCTTCAACGCAAAGCCCAGTTCCTCCATAATGAGGATTCCGGAGCCTTCGCCGACCACGAAGCCATCGCGATCGCGGTCGAAAGGCCGGCTGGCCTTTTCGGGCTGATCGTTTCGCGTCGAGAGCGCGCGCATGGATCCGAATCCGCCGATTCCCATGGGGGTGATTGCGGCTTCGGCCCCGCCCGAGATCATCACGTCGGCGTCGCCGCGCTGGATGAGCCGGAACGATTCTCCCACAGCGTGGGCGCTCGCCGAGCAAGCCGTGGCCGTCGCGGAGTTCGGTCCCTTAGCGCCCCAGCGAATGGAGACGAATCCGGCGGCCAGGTTGACGATGGTGGCGGGAATGAAGAAGGGCGAGATGCGGCGCGGTCCACCTTCGAGCAGCGCGCGATGCTCGCGCTCGATGACGTCGAATCCGCCGATGCCCGATCCGATGAAAACCCCGGTCCGATTCGCGACCTCGGGCGTGATCGCGAGCCCCGAGGCTTTCATCGCGTATTCGGTGGCCGCCATCGCCAACTGGATGAATCGGCCCATCTTCTTGAGTTCTTTCTTCTCGACGAACTGCGACGGGTCGAAGTTCTTCACCTCGGCGGCGATGGTGGTGGAAAAGCCAGTCGTATCAAAGTGGGTGATCGGAGCCACACCGATACGCCCGGCCAGGAGGTTCTTCCAGGTCTCTTCCGTACCGATACCAACCGGGCTGACCAGACCGACGCCGGTCACCGCAACTCTTCGAGCCAATGCCTCCTCCTTACCTTCCGGCGGCGCCGCTCACTCCTTGGGCGGCTTGGCATGGGCCGTGATGTAGTCCACAGAGTCCTTGACGGTCTGGATCTTTTCGGCGTCTTCGTCGGGGATTTCGATCTCGAAGGCTTCCTCGAAGGTCATCACCAGCTCAACGATGTCAAGCGAGTCGGCCCCGAGGTCGTCGATGAAATGCGCGTTGGGCGTAACCTCTGATTCCTCGACTCCGAGCTGTTCCACAATGATCTGCTTTACCTTTTCCTCAATCGAAGGCATCAGGGCCTCCTCCAATTCCGATTAAGATAGGCGGCAAAAGTTAGAAGTCAGAAATCAGAAGTCAGAATACTCTGACTTCTGACTTCTGACTTCTTTCTCCCTCTTTCACGCCATAAACATCCCACCGTTCACGTTCAGCACGTGCCCGGTGATATACGCAGCGTCGTCCGACGCCAGAAACTTCACGGCCAGCGCAATTTCGCGATCGGTTCCCATCCGGCCGAGCGGTACAAAGCTCAGCAATTTTTGCCGAACTTCAGCCGGCAGCGCCTGCGTCATCGCAGTGTCCACAAATCCGGGCGCCACCGCGTTCACCGTGATGCTGCGGCTCGCCACCTCGGCTGCAACCGCTTTGGTCAGTCCAATCAGGCCGGCTTTGGAAGCGACGTAGTTGGACTGTCCCGGGTTACCGGTCTGCCCCACCACCGAACTTATATTGATGATTCTGCCTGCCCGGCGGCGCACCATGCCCGGCAGAACCAGCCGGATACAATGATAAGCGCCTTCAAGGTTCGTGCGCAGAACTTCTTCCCAGTCCGCCGGCTTCATTCTCAGCAGCAGATTGTCCCGCGTGATTCCGGCATTGTTCACCAGGATGTCGATGTGCTGCCACGCCTCGAGCACCTTGCCGATGGCGTCCTTGACCGAGTCGCCGCTCGCCACGTCGAGCGGCACCGGCAGAGCCTTGCGCCCGAGCGCTTCCACCTCGCCGGCTACTGCGGCCAGCTTCTCCACGTTGCGCGCGCCCAGGGCGACATCCGCGCCGGCTTCAGCCAGCACCAGAGCGCATGCGCGTCCGATTCCCTGTGAAGCGCCTGTGATCAGCGCAACCCGGCCTTCGAGACTCACGTCAGCGGCTCCTGCTTTTGCTCGGAACAGAGTCGTGGAAGATCAACCCGAGCCGTTTTGCGCCGGTCTTTTCTCTTCACCAGTATCCTGCGACTTACGTTCGTCTTCGCCTGCCAGTTCTTCAAAGACCGGCCGGCTCAAATGCGTCGCTTCCCTTACGGATTCTGGCTCCCCGAGGTGAGAGCGTCCGGGGAACATCGATCAAATCTCATGCTATCGGCGCAGTTCGGGCATTGTCAAGGCGCGAGCATAGCGGTTATCGGTTGCCGGTTGCCGGTAGTCGGTTGTCGGTAGTCGGTATAGATCGTGGATCGTAGATCGTTGATCGTAGATTCCGGATCGTGCATCGTTGATCCGTTCATTATAGGTCCACGAACCACGATCTTCGAGCTAACTCCGGCAACTGACAACGGACAACCACTGACAGGCCGAAAATGGCTTTGGCTGATTTCCTCATTTCTGCGACTCTGTCGCATATCTGACGACATCAAATTGTATCCAAATAGTTTAACCGAGCAGATCATCGTCGCGCCCTCCGCAGTCCGAGTGGCTTTGGTAAGCCCTTTTTTGGCGATTTTTTGCAAACCGGTGCTGATTCTAAATGGCTTAAGTGGCTTTGGCAGCCGTTTTTTTAGGATCTTTTTTTGCGTTTTTGACGTCTTTTCCCGGTTTTTGTAGCCTCCTGCAGGAGGCTCTGTACCAAGGCCGATCTGCGGCGGCCGGAGCAGCGCGATCATCACTCTCTGCTGGCCGGTAATCGGTTGCCGGTTGCCGGTATGGATCGTTGATCGTAGCCCGTGGATTGTAGATCGTGCATCGTTGAACCGTCCATCATGGGCCCACGAACCACGATCTACGAACCACGATCCACGAACTACTTCAGCAACCGATGACCGGGAACCGACCACCGCGCCCAGCGCCGGCATCATCGGACGCAAAACCTCGGCGCGGCCCCAATGCTTCACGGCGTTTCTGCGGGAGATGTCTTTGCCACGGGCCGAGGTGGGTCCGTTCGACTTGTGAGCGTTCATGCGATTGGCCACGGCCGTCGCCCTACTCGTTCCTTTTCGTATCAACGACATCTTCTTTCTCATTTTTCTTCCTTCTTTCTTGGCTTAACATCTTGCCATTCAATAACCTAACGGGATTCATCCGATAAGTACCTTTGTTTTCAGCCACCTAACGGGTTTGAGGCACTATGAAAAATAGAAGTGCCTTGTTTTCAATCACCTGATGGGTTCGTTCGTGTAAATTTGAGACATCCACACTCGCTTCCTCCGATGAATGTCGGGCTTGGAAGCCCAACAGAGTATTGTCCTCCCGAAAAATGGGACAGTGGGGAATAGTGAGAATAGTGGGAAAGTTTATTTGCGTATTGTTTTCATGCAGTTAGGCCTGAAGATGTAGAAAGTACACGGTAGACGATATTGGAGCCTAAAGTGATAAGTTGACAGTTAACAGTCGACAGTTGACAGTGACCTTCGAACCGTGTCGGCAAAGCGCCATTAACGCTGTGGCGCGCTAGCGCACCTGTCCCAGGCGCGGGATTGTTTATCCGCGGGCGGGACGCCCGCGCCACAAGCTCGCCCAGCCGTCCGATACTCGAGCACGGCGCATCAAATGCATTGCCAGTTGTATCGCGCCGCTCTCCCGGCTAGCGAACATCGCCGGGTGTAGCGATCCTTGGTTCGCGGGAGGTCAATATGTACGAAAATCTAATGAAGAACTGGCTAATCGTTCTGGCTGGCGTACTACAGGCGACATTCGCCGTCCTGAACCTTCTCATGCGCGATCCGGACAGCGTTCTCCTGAGGAGATTCATCACGGAAAACCCATCCCTCTTTCAGGCCCAATTGGCCCTAGCCGCAGGACTCTGCACAATCGCGGCCGGCATCTGGCGTCCGGGCAGGTCCAAATCCTGGCTCTTGGGTGTGAACGGTCTCGCGCTTGCCGTTTATGGGCTGGTACCCGCGATCTGGGCAGACCGGCCACTCTCGTTCCGTCCCCTTTTCGCACTGCTGCTGGTTGTAATGGCGACGACTATTGGGATTCTGGTGCTGGCGGACGCGCGGACCGTGCGCGGCGTCCGTGAGTGGTTTTTGGGTTTAGCGGGAACCGCCGCCATCGGGTTTGCCGTGGCATTTCTGGCGCTGGATCTTCGCTGGATCCCGATAGGGCAGCCTGGTTCGTTCTTCCTGTTGCTGGGCTCCTTCTTTGCTTCGAGCGCGATCTGCCTGATCGCGGTTGCCGTGCTATTGAACGGGCCGCGACTATCCTCACCCGTCGTGGCAACGGCGTTCTAGACAGTGCCGGAGGTTCCTGCGCAAGGGCACGGCTCGAGCCGTGCCCTTCCGCGTTCACGACATGTTCACGTCCACACTGCCGTGCGAGCCTGTCAATTCGTTCTTCTCCGCATCCCAGAAGACGCGCTGTTTCTGGCGATAGGAGATGTTCGCCATGTGGCACGCCACCGCCGTGCCGCAGCCGAAATCGACGTTCTCGATGGGCTGCGTGCGGTTCCGCACGCCGTCGAAGAAGTTGTGCATGTGGTCGAGCGTGCCCTCGGCCGTCTGGCGCATGTGCTTCGGCGGAGAGGTATTCGACTTGCAGCCGCCGTAATCCGACGTGGGATCGTTCTTGTGCGCGGCGATGAACTGGTCCTTCAGATCGCGCGGCCAGCTCTCGAGCGGATACTCATACTCCCAGCACTCGTGATAAGGCTGCAGGCTGGCGGATTCCTCGGTCAGCACAACGGTGCCCTTGTCGCCCATGAAGCGGACGATCTCGCCGCCGTCCCAATTCGTCACCAGGTTGGCGAGCACCACCACCTGGAACTTGCCGTAATCGTAGAGCGTGTTATGGATGTCGGGGACGTCGCGGTCGCCCGTCCAGTGGTAGATGCCGCCATAGGCTACAG
Source organism: Terriglobia bacterium (assembly GCA_030037755.1). Classification (GTDB taxonomy): domain Bacteria; phylum Acidobacteriota; class Terriglobia; order UBA7540; family UBA7540; genus Gp13-AA77. The sequence continues at coordinate 14,017 of JASHQD010000339.1, read as the reverse complement.
CGCTCAACGGATACTGGACGTTCATGAGGTAGTGGACGCGCGAGAGCAGGTGAACGTACTCGTCGCCGGCGATGCCGGTGCCGTAATCCCACCAGTTGCGGAACTGGAAGAAGCGCGCCGCGTCAAAGGGGCGTTTATCGGCGATATTCTGCTGGTAGCGGTCCCAGTCGATGGTCTGCGGCGACGCGTCCGGCGGGATGGGATACTTCCAGGCGCCGATGGGGTCCGGCCGGTAAATCTCGCACTGGATGTTGTAAATCGTCCCGATTTCGCCGGCATCCACCCACTTCTTGCCCTGTTGCGTGGACTGCATGCTGAGGCTCTGGCTGCCCACCTGAACCACGCGCCCGGTATCTTTTGAAACCTGTACCATTTCGAGCGCCTGCGGAATGGTATGGGTCATGGGCTTCTCGCAGTAGACGTCCTTGCCGGCCTTCATAGCGGCGATGGCGACCGGCTGGTGCCAGTGGTCCGAGGTGCCGATCAGCACGGCGTTGATGTCCTTGCGGTCGAGCACCTCGCGGTAATCTCTCGTCACCGCAACGCCGGGCTTGATTTCCTGGGCGCGGCGCAGATGTCCATCGTAAAGATCGCAGACCATGACCACGTTGGCGCCCGCGTCGATAGCGGTCTGCATGTCTTCCAGCCCGCGGATCCCCGCGCCGATTACGCCCATGGTGATCTGGTCGCCCTGCGCCACGGGGCGCCGCGGCGGCCCGGCATTCAAGGTGCGTCCGGCGGCAGCAAGTCCCGCGGCGGCCGCAGCGCCTCCTGCGACCGACCGCTCCATAAACTCCCGCCGCGAAATACGGTTCTTTCGTCTCATAGCTGTCTCCCTTCGTTGAAAAGCATGTATTCCGCACACTCTCGAGAACTCGCAATGATAACAGCACAGTCCAAACCGATCCGCACTTATTGCGATCGGCTCGATTCCACGGGATAAGGGCCTTCGACAAATTGCTCCACGTGGTACCCTTTCGATCCGACCCGCTGCGCCAGGGAACTGCGTAGATCGTCTCCGGACCGGAGGCGTTCAACCACGGATGCGAAGTCGTATCGCGGGCGCCAGCCCAGCTCGTGGAGCGCGCGTTCATTGACGTAAACGCGATCGATACTGGGGAGCATCCGCCAGCCGCGGCGCTCGTACTCCGCTTCGTAGCCCGGAACTCGCTTCGCGACGACGCGCGGCGCGTCCGCGCGCAAATCCGCCAGGTCTTCCGGCAGGAACGGCGTCGTCGCGCTGATGATATAGTGCCCGAAGCCGATCGCGGGCGCCCGTTGAGCGGCGGCAAGGTGCGCGCTCACGGCGTCCTCAATATCAACGCGCCGGAAGAGATACTCGTTTGCCTTGAGATTGCCATCGGCGTAGGCCGCGCGCATTTCCGGGTTGTCATCCTCTTCGGGAAAGAATCGGGACGTCCTGAGAATGACGCACGGAAGCCGGTACTTCCTGTGGAACAGCCGGCAAAGATCTTCGGCCGCAGCTTTGGTCACACCGTAGATGTTCTTGGGAACGGGCGTCACATCTTCGGTGATCCAGGCGGCCGGCGCTCCCGGAGGCGGCACCAGAGCGTCACCGAACACGCTCGTCGTGCTTGTGAAGATAAAGGACTCGACGCCGGCCGCGACGGCTTCCTCGAGGAGGTTCAGCGTGCCGGTGACGTTCGTGTCGACAAAACTCTGCGGGCTGTGGGTTACCACGTGGGGCTTGTGCAGCGTCGCCGGATGAAAGACGATCCGCACTTCGCGCATGCAATCGCGCACGAAATCGCGATCCACGATGGAGCCGGCGCGGGCCGTGAACGGCGAATCGAGCATGTCGAGCCCGAGGACGTCGTAGTTGAGGCTCTGTAGCGTGCGGACCAGGGCCTCGCCGAGGTGTCCAGCGCTTCCTGTGACCAGAATTCTCATCCTGGATTCCGTAGGGGCAACCCGCGGGGCGGGTCGATGTGACGAAGATACGTTATGCCAACAGCTAACCAGCACTAACCAGCGACTTGTCCTGCACTCGCGCGGTCCGTAACCCGCGCCACCTCCAACGCCTCGGAGACCAACCAACCCTGGCCCGCAGCTGCCAGTGTAACCTGGGTGTTCAGCCGTTTGACCTCGCTGCCTCCAGGATACTCCCACGGCGGTCGTCGCAGCCAAGAGCCTCACGCGGCCCCACAACCGATTGTACCGCGCTGCACTTGGGCCAGCAGCAGTGGCCATTCTTGCGAACTCCGGGGCAGCCCGCAGGCGGCGCAACCCGTCTCTCAAGGTGCGATGAAAGCGCTCCACCTTGCCCTGCGCCTGCAGATGCGCACTCGCCCGTAGTGCAGCCCGGTCTCCTGTCCGATCAGCCGCATGGACAACGGGTGCAACGGATGTCTTGGCGCCGTAGACCTTACAACGGGCGCCCCTATGCGTCCTCCAACTTGCGATAAAATAGGGAACGAACGACCGAGGCCGGAGGGGCCGCTTTACGTGAGGGGGCGCACAGGATTGCGCAACGACGGGCGCCGGGAGTTCCTGCGCCGCACCGCGGGCGCCTGCCTGATCGTTCCGCTGTTTCGAAACGGGAAGCTCGGCCAGCCCGTGGCCGCGCCCGGCCCCTGGTTTCGCGATATCGCCGTCCAATGCGGATTGAGCGCCTTTCGCGACCTCTCCGGCTCACTCGCCAAGGATTATCTCGTTGAAACCATAGGCAGCGGCGTGGCGCTGTTTGACTACAACCACGACGGCCTTCTCGACGTCTTTCTGGTCAACGGCTCCACCTTCGAGATCCTCACGGATCCCTCGTTGCCACGCACGTCGAGCCGCCTGTTCCGCAATAACGGTGACGGGACTTTTACTGATGTGACCAAACCCAGCGGGTTGTTGAACGAGGGCTGGGGAATGGGCGTGGCGGTGGCCGATTTTGACAACGACGGCCATCCCGATGTCTTCATCACCAATTTCGGCGCCAACGCGCTCTTCCGTAACAACGGCGACGGGACTTTCTCCAACGTCACGCGCGAAGCAGGACTGGAGGGCGGCAACTGGAGCACGGCCTGCGCCTGGGGCGATTACGACGGCGACGCCCGGCTCGATCTCTACGTGGCGCGTTACGTGGATTACGACCGCGCTAAGATTCCCCGCCCCGAGTCGAGCGATTTCTGCCGCTATCAGGGGCTCGCCGTTGCCTGCGGGCCGCGCGGCCTGCCGCCACTGCCCGACCTTCTCTACCACAACGAAGGAAACGGAAAGTTCCGCGAAGTCAGCCGCGAGGCCGGCCTTTACAAAGTGGATCCGGCCTACGGCCTCGGCGTCGTCTGGTCAGATCTCGACAACGACGGCGCCCTCGACATCTTCGTGGCCAACGACTCCACGCCCAATTTCCTCTATCACAACAACAAGAACGGGACTTTCACGGAGATCGGGTTCGAGGCCGGATGCGCCTTAAGCGCGGACGGACGCGCCCAAGCCTGCATGGGAATCGCGGTTGGTGATTACGACAACGACGGCTGGATTGACCTCTTCGTGACCAACTTTTCCGAGGACTATGACACTCTTTACCACAATCAGAAGGGCTCTTTTGACGACGTCTCCATGGACGCCGGCCTGGGCGCCCCCACTTACAAGTCTCTGGGCTGGGGCACCAGCTTCCTCGATTTCGACCAGGACGGCTGGAAGGACCTGTTCGTCGCCAACGGGCACATCTACCCCCAGGCCAACGCGGCGGGGAATTCCTACAACCAGTCGAACCTGCTCTTCCGCAACTTGCGCAACGGGCGGTTTGATCTGATCCCGAGCGAGCAAAGCGGATTTGTGGTGAAGCGCAGCAGCCGGGGGTCGGCTTTCGGAGACCTGGACAATTCCGGCCGCCTTTCCATCGTGGTCAACAACATCGACGAAGTCCCCTTTGTTTACGCGCCCGTTCCGGGTCCTCGCGGCGGCTGGGTGCGCTTCAAGCTCACCGGCACAAAATCCAATCGCGACGCCATCGGCGCGCGGGTGCGCGTCACCGCCAACGGCCTCACCCAGCTCGGCGAAGTGCATGCCGGTGAGAGCTACGTTTCCACCTGCGATCCGCGGCTGCACTTCGGCCTGGGCGCCGCGAGCCGTATCGATAGCGTGGAAATTTGCTGGCCCAGCGGAGCCGTCGAGCGCCACGGGCCTCTCGGCATCAACCAGGAATTCGCCTTCGTCGAGGGAAAACGATGAAGCTGGGCCGGGCCGCAAAATCCGGCGCGGTGCTGCTCGGCGCGCTGCTGGCGCTTACCGCGGTTTGCCGGCGAGCGGTGGCCAGGCAGGAGTCGATGTCCTCCGCGATTTCGACTGTCCCACCGGTTACGGCTCAGACCAAGGAAACGGCGCCGCGGAGCCCGGACCAGATCCTGCGCGCCGTCGCCCTCGCCAGGCAAAATCTGCAGCAACAGCCTGAGTCGGCCGCAGCGTGGCTGGAGCTCGGCAAGGCGCTCGAGGCCGGGGGCGACCTTGGCGAGGCTACAGCCGCCTTTACCAAAGCGACGAATCTCGATCCGCAGCTTTCCGAGGCCTGGGTGCATTCAGGAAGCTTGGCGGCCGGGAACGAGAAGTGGTGGCTGGCCGCCGATGACTTCAGCCGGGCGGCAGCCTGCGCCCCGAAGGACGCTTCGGCGCACTTTCTGGCCGGCAATATGCTCGTGCGGACTGGAGACTTCGCCAAGGCGAAGGAGCAGTATGAAACAGCGCTCCGCCTGGAGCCGCGCTTGTGCTGCTTTTGCGCCGGCCCTAATCAGTCTACGGACTGCGGAGCAGCTGCCATTTTCATTTACACGGGGCTCGGACAGATTCTCATGGAGCAGGGCGACCTGCAGGGCGCGCAAACGGAGTTCCACAAGGCGCTCGATTTGCGCCCCGACTTCCCCGACGCTCTGACCGGCGCCGGACAGATTCTGCTGCTCCAGCATCGGCCCGCCGAGGCGGCCGCTGAGTTTGAAAAAGTGGTGCGGGCCCGGCCAGATTCCTTGCCGGCTCGCAACGGGTACGCCACCGCGCTGCGGCAGTCCGGCAAGCAGGAAAAAGCCGATCAGGAATTCATCGAGGCTCGTAACCTCTTCCGCCAGCAACACCTCCGGATGAGGGCCGAGGACGAGAGCAACCGGGGCCTCACACTGTGGCACGAGGGAAAGCTCGGCGAGGCGGCCACCGCGCTGCGGCAGGCCATCGCGGATGATCCGGATTATGCCCCGGCCCACAACAACCTGGGCGGGGTCCTCGACACGATGGGCGACACTGAAGGTGCCATCCGCGAGTTCGCAGCCGCAGTTCACGCCCAACCTGGCTACGCCGTCGCCCACAGGAATTGGGGCATTGTTCTGCTCGATCATGGCCAACCCGATTCCGCCATCGAGCAGTTTCAGGCCACTCTCAAGACTCGGCCCGGCGACGCGATGGGCCGCCTCTACCTGGGACTGGCGCTCAAAGACAAGCAGAAGTACAACGAGGCCAAAAAGGAACTGCGGCGGGCCGTTGAGCTGGCGCCGCAGATGGCCAGGGCTCATGTGGAATTGGGCCTGCTCCTGGCCTCGTCCTCGGGCGCGCTCTCGCGGGAGGCACGCGCAGAGCTGGAACGGGGACTCCAGCTTGACCCCAGCCTGAAAAACAAGGTCCCCGAACCGCTGCTGAGGGAATTGGGGGAAACACCGAACGCGCCGCTGAAACCGGCTGCTCCGAACTCGAGGGCGGTCTCGGGAACACCCGGCGCGGAGCCGCCCGAATAGCTCTTCCGTCCCACGCGGCGTCGACGAGCGCCGATCAAGATGGCCGCCTGTGCGATCCGGGTTACCCTCCAGGGGCGCCCGTACGATCAAACGCTGCCGCCTGACGGGGTGACGACGATCTCGGCGACTGTGGTATGCCGCGGCGCCAGCAGCACCGTCAGGACCGCCTGGGCCACGTCTTCCGGCTGCACCAGCCGTTCAGGCTCGATCGGGAATCCGAACGCCTTGACCAGACGCGTATTCGTCGCGCCCGGCAGAACCGCGCTCACGCGGATTCCTTTGGGCCGCAGTTCTTCGGCGAGCACACGCGTGAGCCCCAAAGCGCCGAACTTGGCCGCGGTATAAGCGGAGCACTGGGCGAAAGCGTGGCGGCTTGAAATCGAGAGGATGTTCACCACCTGGCCCTGGCTTTCGATCAGCAGGGGCAGCGCCGCGCGCGTCGCCATGAACACCGACGTCAGATTCGACTTGAGATTCAGGTTCCAGTCGACGGCCGTTGTGCTCTCGAACGGCTTATAAGTGAACGTGCCGGCGCTGTTCACCAGCGCATCCAGCCCGCCGCATTGCCCGCCGAGCACGCGAAACGTGCGGACGGTCTGCATCTCTTGTGTGACGTCGGCGCGGAACGTCAGTACTCCGCCCAAAGCATGACTGGCCTTGCGCAAGCGGCCGGCCTCACGCGCGATGATGGCGACCGTCGCGCCGGCGCGGACGCACGCCCTGGCGACGGCGAATCCAATGCCACGGCTTCCGCCCACCACGGCGACAACTCTTCCGCTCAGGCCGCCTGTGGCTGTTTGAGGCTCAACGGAGGTTAACGACCCGGTTTGGGGAGAAGCTGTGTCCATGAGAATGCCACGCGAGCTTTTCGGCTACACGATACCCGGCGGGCGGCTGCGGACCAGGTTTAAAAACTCGTTGCGGGTCTGCGCGTCGTGACGGAAGCTGCCCAGCATGGCTGACGTGACGGCCACGGAGTTCTGCTTCTCGACTCCGCGCATGATCATGCACAGGTGGCGGGCTTCAATGATCACACCCACGCCGCGCGGGCGCACCTTCTCCATGATCGTCTCGGCGATCTGCGTGGTCAGGCGCTCCTGTACCTGCAGCCGCCGCGCGAATACGTCGACCAGACGCGGAAGCTTGCTCAAGCCGATGACCTTGCGATTCGGCAGGTAGGCCACGTGACAGCGGCCGAAGAACGGCAGCAGGTGGTGCTCGCAGAGGCTGAAGACTTCGATGTCACGCACGATCACCATCTCGTCGTAGGATACGGAGAACAGCGCGCCGTTCAAGACTTTGTCGGGATCCTGCTGATAGCCGCTCGTGAGATATCGCAGCGACTTGGCCACACGCTTGGGAGTGCGCGCCAATCCTTCGCGCGACGCGTCCTCGCCAAGTTCGTTCAGAATGCGATGGACCAGCGTCTCAAGAGCGTCGCTGGTTTCGCCAGGTTGCCTGGGTTTCATTCCCGGGTTCCGCCCGCCGCCTGGACCGTTCCGGATCCGCTCGTCGCGCTAGCCGGGAGGCTGTTCTCTGCCTCATATTCGATGAAGTTCCGCGGCGTTTCCTCGATGCGCACTCGCAGCAGCCGCGCGCCTGTGGCCGAGTCCTCGCGGCCGGTATCCTCCGGTTCATCCTGCGGCTTCACCGACCAGACCGGGAAATTCGGGGCAAGCAACCGGTAAATCTCGAGGCAGAGATTCTCTGTGGTCGGCACCTGGTCGCGGAAATTGTCGACGTCCAGATTCAGGTGCTTGTGGTCGAACCGGTCCAGGATCTCGCGCTCGACCAACCGGTCGAGGACGCCGATATCCATCAGCATGCCGGTGCGCGGATTGACTTCGCCGGCAACCGTCACTTCCAAAGCGTAATCGTGTCCGTGGCCGCGCGGGTTATTGCACTTGCCGTAGAGCCGGGCGTTCTCATCAGCGCTCAATGCGTCGTTGTTAAGGCGATGTGCGGCCGAAATCCGGTACCGGCGGGTCAAGTGAACCATTACTCTCCATAATAATCGACATAGAGGTCGGCCGTCTCGTACAAGCGCACGCGATACAGTCGCCCGGCGCCGGTCTTTCCCTGAAGCCGCCACCAGATTTCGCGCGCGATGTTCTCGGTTGTGGGGATGACCTCGCGAAAGGCAGGGACTTCCTCGTTGAGAAAGCGATGATCCATGGCCTGCATCACTTCGGTCTCGATGATCTGCTTGAGGTCTTTCAGATCAACCACCATGCCGGTGCGAGGATCGACGTCGCCTTGCACAGTGACATCCAGCACGTAATTGTGTCCGTGACCGTGCGGATTATTGAGTTTCCCGAACACCCGCTGGTTCTCTTCGGGAGTCAACTCCGGATTGTGATAATAATGCGACGCAGAAAACTCGGCGCGCCGAGTGACGAAGACCATTACGTTCCCTCAAACAGTCCCACGGAAATTGAGAGCCAGAGGTCCGCGTCTCTGCCTTAAAGACGGCGGATCCGACGCTCCGAACCGTGTGCCAGGGCCCTCAACGGCTCGTCAGCGCCGGCCGGAACCCGGTGTAGACGCCGTTCCGCCGGGCCGGTTGGTGGAGTACTCCCGCCCCTTCCAGCTTACCGAGCCCAGCCAACGATGCGCCACCATCGAATCGACCAGCATGAAGCTGAACAGAGCCGAGCCCGGAATCAAATAGTTCGCAAGATCCGGCGCAAAGCCAAGCCACCGCAGGGCCTTCGAGTAGAAGTAGCGGCCCATTGCGACCGCAGACAGAAACGCGAGGCCGAGAACCGCGAACTGGGCGCGCTCCGCAGGCACGCTCAGAGTGAGAGCAAGGATCAAGCCGGCGACGCATCCGATCGGCGGCGCCACGTTCAGAAACCAGATCCGGGCGAACGCCGCGAGTACAGCGAGCGGCGAACTGCCCCAGAGCAGATACAGGTTCTTGCGCCATCCCGCCCACATCTCGCCGAAGGAGCGATACATTCGCGTACTCACCCATCCGGCGCCGGGCATAAAGAAGATTCGCCGCCCCGCCTGCTTGACGATGCGCGCCAGCGCCACGTCCTCCAGGATCTCGCTGCGGACAGCGTCGTGTCCGCCCACGGATTCGTACACCGCCCGGCGAATGAGAATGAATTGGCCATTGGCAGCGGCAGCCTTCGACTTCGGATCGTTGATCTGGCTGAAGCGGAAGCGGCGCGCCAGCTCAAAGAAAGCAAACGGAATGACCGCCCTCTCCCACCAGGTCTCCATCTCCTGCGCGGGCGAGAGCGAGATCAGGTCGGCGCGCTCCCGGTACGCGCGCTGGAGCACCGCGCTGAGGCTGTCCGGCAGATGGTTCGTGTCCGCGTCGGTGAACAATAGCCAGTTGCCTGTAGCCTCCCGCGCTCCGGAGGCGAGCGCGTGCGCCTTGCCCGCCCATCCCGGCGGAGGATCGCCGACGTGCAAAGTGCGCAGCCGGGGGATTTCTTCGCGCAGTGATTCCAGAATTCCGGCGGTTCCATCCTCGGAATGATCGTCGATCACAATGATTTCGGCGACCTCCGACTGCGCGGCCACGGAGCGGACCGTGCGCGCGATGCTGGCGGCTTCGTTCCTGGCCGGGATCAAAGCTGAAACCCGATCTTCCATCACGGATGCCCTGAATGTTTCGGAGAGAGGCAAGTGCGGCAGGCTTCAGCCTCCCGGTTTCAATTATAATGAACCTTGGCGCGCCAATCGGCTGAAAAGCGCTCTGGGTCTCAATCATGAACAGAAAACTGCTGATCTACGCGATTCCTGCCGTGCTCGTGGCCGGGGTCGCGTGGCTCGCGTTGCGCGGCGGCACTCGTCCCGTGCAACTCGGCGAGAGAGTGCCGAATTTCGACCTGTCGCTGGCTGCAGATAACGGCTCAGTGGCGAGCGGGACTACCGAGCTCGGGGATTATCACGGCAAGGTCCTGGTGCTGAATTTCTGGGCCACGTGGTGTCCTCCTTGTGTGACAGAGACCCCGAGCCTCGAAGACTTCGCCCAACGGGTGAAACCAATGGGTGTGGAAGTGCTGGGCGCGAGCGAAGACACGGACCCGGCGGCGCTCGCAGCGTTCATCGCCAAGTATCACCTGACCTACACCATCGCTCACGACCCCGGGCGCACCCTGGCTACGCGCTACGGGACGCTGCAGTTTCCGGAAACCTACATCATCGACAAGGACGGACATCTCGCGGAGAAAATCATCAGCAACACGGAGTGGGATGACCCGCGAATGCTGGCTTACGTTCGCGAGTTGGCACGGTCCGGCCCGTCGCAAGCTTCGAATCAACAGTGATGGCGGTGTTTTGAACCTGCCTTCATGCCGTGGACGTCGGACCTTCGCATGCAGCTTGCTCCTCACCGCGGCTCGTGGTACTGTCGGCCTGAGTTTTCGCCGCGGACTTGAGCGTCCGAGCAGGAGTCTGCGACGGTTCTGATCGGAGCCTGGCATGGCGCCCGAGTCTCATCGCGGTCCAACCACGAGAGCGCGTCTCGCGATTCCAGCCGCGCTCGCCCTTTCCATAATTGCGCTTGTGGCTGGCCCGCCGTCCCGCCGTGCGCTCGGGCAGTTGTCTCCAGAAACCGTGCGGCTTGAGGGTGCGGTTTACGCGCAGGGCGGCGGTTCCGTTTCCAGCGCGCGCGTACGGCTGGAATCGGACGAAGGTGATCAGATTTGGGAGAGTGGACTCGACGATCAGGGCCGCTACGGTTTCGCCGGGCTGCGCCGCGGCGTTTACCAACTTGTGGCCACGGCAGACGGCTTCGAGACGTTCCGCGAGACGATTGACCTTACGCGGACGCCCGGACATACGGTCATCGATATCACGATGGTGCCACTGGCCAAGGATAAGGATGTTGGACCACCGCCTTCGCTGACCGATGCACGGGCTCCCCGCAAAGCGCGCAAGGAGTACCAGCAGGGAATGAAGGCTCTTGCGGACAACCGGCTTCCGGATGCAAAGTCCCATTTCGCCAAGGCGGTAAAAGAGTACCCCTGTTACGCGCGCGCGCAGACGGCCCAGGCACTCGGCCTCATCTCCGATCACGATCTGGACGGCGCCGAGATGGCGCTCAAGAAAGCCATTGACTGTGACGCAGGATTCTCCAACGCTTATCTGAAGCTCGGGGAGTTATACAACGCCGAGCTGCGCTTCGTTGACGGTGAGCAGGCGCTTCAATCGGGTCTGCGACTCGAGCCCGGTTTATGGAAATTCCATTACAATCTCGGCGCGGCCTACTACGGCCTGGGCCTGTATAGCAAAGCCGAGGACGAATACCGCCGGTCGGAAGACCTCGCACCGCCGGCGCCACCGGACGTCCACGTGAAGCTTGCGGATGTTTACTCGAAGGAAAGGCTCTTCGACCGCGCTTACGCGGAGATGAAGGCTTATCTTGCAGCCGATCCCAATGGCCGGTTCGCCCCCAAAGTCAGGCAGGTGATGCAGGAAATGAGAACGGAGGCGGCTGCCTATCGTCGCGCTCAGGCGGCTGGCGGAGGCGTTCAGGCGCCTCCCAAACCCGCGAATCCCGCGCCCAATGGCACGTTATCACCGGCGCAGCAATCCCAGCAGCCTTGACGGGTTGCGGCCCCTCGCCTCAGTTTCCTATAATCACATGGAGGCCAATCCGGATACCTTCGGCGAGCCATGCCACCTAGGACCTGCAGCTATGTCCACAACCATCGTCAAAAAACTTCAGGATGAAATTCAGGCTCTGGAACGGGAGCTGAATCATGAACTACCGGCCGAGTTGAAGCGCGCCCGGGCGCTCGGCGATCTCAGCGAGAACGCCGAGTACATCATGGCGAAGCAGCGCCAGGAGATTGTCAACGCGCGCCTGGCGCAACTCAAGAAGCGCCTCGCAGATCTGTCGCTTGTGAATATGTCAAACATTCCGAAAGACCGCATCGCGTTCGGATCGCGCGTGGTGCTTTACGACATGGATCGGGATTCGGAAGTGGAGTACAGGCTGGTGACCACTGAGGAGGCTGATTTCGCCCGGGGCCTGATCTCCACGACTTCACCCATCGGACGCGGACTGATGGGTAAGAAGGTGGGCGACACGGTGAAGATCAGCACACCTGCCGGCGGAACCCGGGAATTCGAGGTCAAGGAAATGCAGACAATCCACGAGCGGACCGATGTGTAGGGGCTATCGCGCCGCCATCCGCTGCATAAAATCGAGCAGAAAAGCCCGATCACCCTCCATCATGTTACCCACCAGATCCTTGAGCTTCAGCAGAAGCCGTTTCTGAGCGCCGCTCAGCGAATTATCGTTCGCAACATCTTCGAGCGACCGGCGTGGACTCAGGTGCGGGGTGTGCGGATCGCCGTCTTCGGTGCAGAAGAGCCGGTAAAGCGGAAGATCCAGCGCGGCGGCAAATCGATATAGAGTCTCAAGTGATGGAACGATCTGCTCGTTTTCCACTCGCGAAACATAAGATCGAGGCAGCCCACTGACCTTCTCGATGTCTCCCTGCGAAAATCCCTTCTGCTCCCGGAACTGACGGATTCTGTGGCCGATTGCCATAACTCTCCTCTTGACAGACCCGTCTGACCTGACCCGGCCCGCCGAAGGGCAGGACGCCCTCATGAGCATCGCCGGGAGCAAGCGGCCATCCAAATCTTATGGCTCCGGGGGAAGGGCGGGCGGTGGAGCGTTTCTCCTTGCGGCTGAGAGGGTTACAGAATCGGATTGCGAGTCCCGTCGACGGGTTCCACGTCGGCCCGTCACCCCGAGGTGACAGTTAAAACGGCCGAAGTCGCCGTTCGGTCGCGCCAAGCCCAAACCCGAAAGCCCACGGTTCTGTTTGCCGGGCGCGGGCAACCGACAACCGGAAACCGGCAACTGCCCGGCTCTCCCGTGCTACATTAGCGATTGAGCCTTCCCGCGCTGTCACCCGGAGCGTAGCGCAGAGTGCGATAAGGCGCTCTGCGAATACAGCAGGCCCGGCGCAGAGGTCAGGGAGGTAGAACTATGAACTGGCAGGGATGGAGCCAATCAGCGCTTGTCGTGGTGGTGCTGATCCTGACGGTGCTGCACATCGGCAAGCGGTTCGACGATATCAACAAAACGTTTCGATGACTTCAACAAGCGGTTCGACCGACATGAACAGACGTTTTGACGATGTCAAGGACTGGATTCGCGGTGAAATCCGGCGGCTTGAGGACAGCATCGAGCGCTCCCTACACCCAATCGTGCACCCTTAAAAAAGAGAGAAACCCGCAGGCTTGAGTCGTATTTGAACCACCATGTCGTCCGGCTCCACAATCGAAACCCACATTGACCCTAGCTCCCCGCTCTTCGAGAAGAACACCCGCCGGCTGATCGATCTCATGACTGAGATCAAGAATCAGGAAGAGGGCATCCGCCAGGGAGGCGGAGCCAAAGCGATCGAGTCGCAGCACAAGAAGAAGCGCCTGACGGCGCGCGAAAGGATCGCGAAGCTCGCGGGCGACGCTTTTTTCGAGCTTGGGCTCTACGCCGCCTGGGAAATGTACGAGGAATGGGGCGGCGCGCCCTCCGCCGGCACCATCACCGGACTCGCCCGCGTCGCCGACCGCCTCGTGATGATCATCGCCAACGACGCCACTGTCAAGGCTGGCGCTTTCTTTCCCATGACGGCGAAGAAAGTGATCCGGGCGCAGAACATCGCCATCGAGAATCGCATCCCGACGATTTACCTGGTCGATTCCGCGGGCGTCTTCCTGCCGCTTCAGGAGGACGTCTTCCCCGACACCGACGATTTCGGGCGCGTCTTCCGCAACAACGCCGTGATGAGCGCGATGGGGATCCCGCAGATCACCGCTATTATGGGCATGTGCGTGGCGGGCGGCGCCTATCTGCCGGTCATGTGCGATCACGTGCTGATGACCGAGGGCAGCGGTCTTTTTCTCGCGGGACCGGCGCTCGTCCAGGCCGCCATCGGGCAGAAAGTCTCCGCCGAGGAACTGGGCGGCGCAAAGATGCACGCCGAGGTCAGCGGCACTGTGGACTTTCGCGAGCCGGATGACGACGCCTGCCTCGCGCGTGTCGCGGCACTCGTCGATAAGATCGGTCCGGCTCCTGCGTCGCCGTTCAGTCACAAGCCCGCGGAGCCGCCGCTGTATCCTGCCGAGGAAATCTACGGCATCTACTCAGGCGACCCCGCCCGGCAGTACGACATGCGCGAGATCATCGCCCGCATTGTCGATCGCTCCGAGTTCGAAGAGTATCGTCCCGAGTACGGTCAGACGGTGCTGTGCGGCTATGCGCGGGTCGGCGGCTGGGCCATCGGGATCGTTGCCAATCAGAAGAAGCA
>JASHQD010000338.1 GCA_030037755.1 Terriglobia bacterium | reverse complement strand
ACCGCGGAAACGAGGACAAGCGTCTGCGCGGCCGGGGACAGCCGACGGCCGGTCCTCAACAGCAGCGCACAACCGATGAGCAGGACGCTCAAGGCCGTAGTGACGGCCATTGTCCCCGGCTTCGGGGCGGTCACAGCGCTCCTCAAGTGTGGAACAAGAAGTTCGTTAATATGAAGGCTTCGATGAAAGGCGATCTCGAACGGCGACAGAAGAGCGATGACTATGGCCGTGCACGGAAAGAATATCCCCAGCCAGTTCTTCTCGCGCGGCACGCGCCGGGAGGTGTACAGCCATAGTCCCGCGCCCATCAATATGAAGCACACGGCCGTGGTCGGCGTCGTTTCGGGAAAGCCCGCAAGAACTGACCGGAGAGTGGCAAGGTTCAGCCACCAACCTCCAAGAAGCACCAAGACTCCGGCCGCTCCCACCACCACCGCGATCACCCGAGAGGTCAGTCTGAGTCGATCCGCCAGAATTGGATCGGAAACAGGCTTTGGCTGACGGCCCTGAAAGCGGGTCAGGCGTTTCTGCAATCTGGCCAGCCCCGCCAGCGCCAGGAGCAGGCAGAAAGCCAGAACGACGACCGTAGCTCGCAGCCGCCTGGCGTTCCACCAGGACGGGCGTTCCAGGGAGACGATGTCGTCTGAGGCCGGCAGAATCAACAGGGCTGCGGCTGGTTCTCGATTCTGATCAGGCACAACGGAACAAACGCCCGTCACCTCAAGCGAGCTCCCAGCCTGCAAATTGCCCAGAAGACCATCCCCAGCGTTCTCATCCAGCTCCGCGGTCAACAAGCCGCCGTTTTGCTGAAGCACCAGGGTCTCGCCTTCGGCGCGTCTTTCTCTTTCAACGAGCGTCGCCCGCAAGCGGACCAGCACTCCGTCGTAAGGCGCCGTCGGGAAACCGTCCGAACCCTTATGAATGAGGTCGTCGCGCGCGACATCGACTGGCTTCGGCGCCGGCGCCGCTCCGGCAATTCTTAAGATGGAATCCGACAGCTCCGGAGAGTACCCTCCCATCGAGGGGAATCCCACGACGTCGACAAGCACTCCGGGACTGGCCGCCCCAAGGGTTTTTCCCTGCACGAAGAGTCCCTGGCCATCGGCCTGAATGTACAAGCCCTTTCCTGGCCGAACGCAGGTCACTACTCCCCGTACCTCGACCCGGTGGCTGACACGTTGGTCCGGAGCGAACCGCAGCACGTCGGCAGGCCGCAGTGTTGGCCCCCCAAACGGATCGGATGGCGCTGCCTCCTCGACCTGAACGTAATCCAGGCTGGGAGTAAAGATTCGTACGCCCACGAGCTGGCGTTTGTCAAAAACGGTTCCGGACACGCCGAGAACCGTAACCGTGGAATCCACAAAGCGGTCAAATTCGCCCGAAGGAAACCGAAGCACTCGAACCGTCACCGAGCCATCGCTCAAGGCCAGATTCAGAAACAGGACCCGGCGCCCCCAGCTCTCTTCGACGGTGGCAGAATGCACCACGCCGCGCACCCTGACCCACTGGCTATCCTGCTGGCCTGTGATCAATTCGCTGTAACTGGACTGGTGGGCGGGTGGAAGCGGGGCGCTTCCAAGAACTGTTACTCGGCCGGCCTGAACGACCGGGGCAAAGAGCCCGGCTCCGCTGGAGCCTGCGATCTCCACCAGATCGCCAGCTTCAACTTCTGGACTGGAGTCCTGGCGATCGACCGAAATTCCTCCGGTACGATCCTGGACAAAGAACGACGACTGCCACCCGGACGGCGTTGTCACCACACCGCGCAGGCGTACCGGATGACCCGATCGAGCCTCGTCAGGCCGTAGTTCCCTGACTGCCCGCACCGTCGTCAGGGGCTGGTGTGCCTCCCCGGCGTGTAGAATAGGGATCCAGGCTGACGCGACCAAGGCGAGGCTGCTTGCGAGCAATGCGGAAAGCAGACGAGCGTCCCTGCAGAAGCGAAATCGCGAGCCCACCAACCCCCCGTTGGCTAGACGCATTAGCTATCTGAATTCAGTTGCCGGCCCAGTAGAGTTCCGGGCTCACGCACAAAGGCCAAACTCCGCGAGGGCCCGCGTCAAATATACATGGACGTTTAACACTAATCAATCCATTAACACTGTCATCAAGAGAAGCTAGGTAAGACACCGCTGGCATCCAGGAAATCCGTGGATGCCTGCGGCCGCATATCAACGGAGGTTGACAACGACGATTTGGCGTGAATAAGTTGGTTTTCTTTCGCATTCATCTTTGGTGATATGCTGACGCAAGGCGTGCAGGGGTCAGAGGCCCTTCACGCCTATTTCGGTGGACGTCTTGGGTTAAACCGAGTCAGCATCCGCCGTGAGAAAGGAACGGAGGAACCCATGGACGTCATTGCTCGCGGCGCCCGGCAGGTTGCTGAAGGGGTAGTTCAAAGGAGTCGTTCCCGCGCGGTCGCCAAAGGGAATCTGCTGTTATTGCTAGCTGGGCTGGACCTGGCCCTGATAGCCTCGGGTTGCGGCTCGATGGCGACGGCACCGGGGAACGTCGGTCCCGCCGTCTCGGTTTCGTTAAGCCCCCCCAGCGCCTCGGTCGCCGTGGGGCAGAGCCAGCAGTTTACGGCCTCGGTCGCAAACACGACCAACACCGCCGTGACGTGGTCGGTGGACGCCGTTGCAGGCGGCAACGCGACGGTAGGAACAATTTCCTCCAGCGGTCTTTATCAGTCGGCGGTGGGCCCCGGAGTGCATCAGATTTCGGCGACGAGCCAGGAAGATCCCACGAAGAGCGCTCAAGCAAGCGTGACGGTGGCCTACCAGGGCATGTTGACTTATCGGAATGACTTGGGCCGCACGGGCCAGAACCTGAGCGAGACCACGCTGACACCGGCCAACGTCAACTTTGCGAAATTCGGCAAGCTGATCTCTTACAGCGTCGACGACGCCATTTACACTCAGCCGCTTTACGTGGCATCCGTGACGATACCCAATCAAGGCGTCCACAACGTGATCTACGTTGCGACGGCGCACGACAGCGTCTATGCCTTTGATGCTGACGGCAAGACCCCAGGACCCCTCTGGCAAGTGAGCTTCATCAACCCCGCGGCGGGGGTGAACACCGTCTCCCAAACCAGCGTTGCCACGACCGGCTTTCCCGGCGGAGAGATCGGGATCCTCGGGACGCCGGTTATCGACCCCGCGGGGGGCACAATCTATGTCGTAGCCTATACGAACGAGAGTAGCGGCTTCGTCTACCGCCTCCATGCCCTGGATCTCGCAACCGGTGCGGAGAAGTTCGGCGGTCCGATCGTGATCCAGGCCTCGGCACCTGGAAGCGGTGACGAGAGCAATGGCCAGGGCTCGGTTGTCTTCGAAGCCAGCAGGCACCTGCAGCGGCCGGGACTCCTGCTCTTGAACGGTGTCGTCTACGTAGCATTCGGCACCAACAACGAGGTCCGGCCTTGGCACGGGTGGCTGGTCGCTTACGACGGAACCACGCTGCAGCAGATGGCTGTCTACAACAGCACTCCAAACACCTACGGGGCATCATTCTGGGCGGCCGGGTGCGCTCCCGCTGTGGACGCGAGTGGAAACATCTTCGTTACTACCGCAAATGGTCCTTTTGATCTCCTCAGTGTCGGGGGCTGGGACTTCGGCGACAGCGTCTTGAAGTTGAGTCCCGCCGTTCCGAACCAGGCCGGTGGCCTGGCCGTGCTCGACTGGTTCAGCCCCTTCAACACGGACGTGCTCAACGCGGGCGATACCGACTTGGGCTCGGGCGGAACGATGCTGCTCCCCGACCAGCCTGGGACTTACCCCCACCTGCTGGTTGTCGCCGGAAAGGAGGGCCGCATTTACCTGATCGACCGGGATCACCTCGGGAACTTCAACCTGGTTACTGACAATGTGGTGCAGGAGCTGGTCGGAGCAATCAACACCTACAATTACACCACACCTGCGTACTGGCAGGGTAACGTCTATTACGCCTCCCAGTTCGACAACCTCAAGACGTTCGCTCTCCAGAACGGGCTGCTTTCGACCTCCCCCGTCGCCGTCTCTCCGGAGATCTTTGGTTACGCTGGGGCCTCACCCTCCGTTTCAGCGGCTGATTCGAGCGATGGGATCATCTGGGCCATCGACACCACTGCCGCGGGTGGCACAACCACGACGGGCCCATCCGTGCTGCGGGCTTACGATGCCACGAATGTATCTCACGAGCTTTACAATACGAGCCAGTCTGGTGAACGGGACACCCTCGGGGGAGCCGTGAAGTTCACTGTGCCGACCGTGTACGCCGGCAAGGTGTACGTGGGAACCGCGACCGAGCTTGACGTGCTTGGGCCGCTGTCGCAGTGAAGCAGCTTCAGTACAGTGCAGGGCCCGGCCCTTGGCCCTGCGCTTCATGACAGAGGGCGCCGAATCAATAAGATGCGGATAATGGACAATTCCTTAACTGCGCTGCCGGTTCTTCAAGACGAAGTTTCCGAAAGCCGGCGATGACTATAGAACTGCTCTCAAGAAAGATGGCCGCACTCAGGACAGGACCCGGCGCTAGCAACGACGATCATGCGCGCCGTTTTCCGAGGCTCTGGGGAAAACCCGGGTCGTAGGATTCTCGTTCCGCCTGGCACCACGGCATTTGCATCGAGTGTTAACGATCGTATTCACAGGGCTACTAACGTGAGAGTACGGCCCAGCACGCGTCGCAAGATCCGTTCCGGGCAGCATCCATGAAGAAACGCACCAGCCATCCGTTATAATGTGCGCCCTTTCCCAGTATCTGGACATCAGGGGCAACGTGTTTTTCGACGCGCGCGAAGAGAGGCGCCGCGGTGTGGATGGTGATCCATCAATCTCCCTAAACACTACCTGCCGCTCGATGAGTGGCGTCTGAAGGAAAGCGGTCAAGAGGTATCTCATCACCGCCTGTCCCCGGGTGTTCACTGATGAGATACTAGCACCCAATTCCCGCACGACGGTCATTCGTGGAAGTTCACCTGCGAGTTGATGAGCGATGGTTGGGCTACAAGCGCCAGCCACACGCTGCTCTCCGGCCAGTCGCATGTTCGAATGCTCAGGTTCCGGCGCGAGAGAGTACTAGCCAAAATCGAATAGGGGGAACATTGAGACGCTTTATCCTGGCCCTCGTGGGCGGATTTCTGCTTGCATCAGGTACCGCCAACGCGGGCAACATCGACACCATCACCTTCACGAATGCCGCCGGCCCGTCCATGGGCGGAATCTACGTTGGGGAGTACTACGGCTATGTGAACTCGACACCCGCTGCCTTTATCTGCGACGACTTCTACGACGAGATCAGCTCGGGGCAGTCATGGCAGGCGACCACCACGGGCCCGTTGCTCTTCGGCCCCTCTAACGTCAACCCGCTGCTCAGCGGCCTGACTCAGGCTCAGGATTACGACATGATCAAGTGGCTTGGAGCCCAGATTTTCGCGGACCCGAACGATTCCACGGGCGACTGGGGAATTCTGTCGTGGACGATCTGGGACATCACGGGAAACTCGCCGCAAGATCCGTATTGGGCGCCTTATTGGGCGAACCTGACCTCTCAACAGCAGCAGCAAGTACAGAATGAGCTTTCGCTGGCCCTTACGCACGACAACACAAAGACGAACGGCATCACGATCTACACACCGCTCGACTGTGAGCCGGGAAGCTGCGGCGGACAGGAGTTCCTCGGACAGAGCCCAACGCCGGAGCCGCAGACGCTGATCCTGCTGGGCAGCGGTCTGCTCGGGGTGGCGCTCCTGCTGCATCGCCGCAAGGCGGCAGCCACGAGCTAGACGCCCAACCGCAGTAAGAGTGCGCGACGGCCGCACCTGGCCTCGTGAGAGCGTTGAACGCGGGTGGCGACGAAATCGGTTTCATGCCGTCGCCACCGCGCGCAAAAGCTGAATAGCGCTGTGAGCCGCGTCCATTGTCATGGCCGGAATCACGCTCATTTCGCAGAAGCAACTGCAATTAATCCTGGGAGAACCTCAGCCGCGGGTCAGCGAGTCTTAACGGAAAGATCGCGAACAAGAGCGTTGACAAGCTGCTCTACTGCGCCGGCCGCCTTGGAATTGAAGCCAAGGCCAGATTCGCCCAGACCCACAACGAAGTGGTCGACAGGGAACTCGCACTCGCGCGTTAGCCTACCCGAGAGGACCTAGCCCTTGGCATGCAGCCGGTCGAGCGCCTCCAACGGCAGACACCGACTCACGCCAAGCGCAGATTTTTGAGGTACGTGAAACTCGTCTGCGCGGCATCGAACGGATCGCCGTCGCAGATGTCCTGCTCCACGTAGATATGCTTCACTCCCGCTTGCGGCGCGTGGGCGAAGATACGCGCCCAGTCGATGCGGCCCTTGCCGGCGGGCGCGAACGGGTTGTTACTGCTGTCATAAGGGAAGTTCGAAGTGCTGGTTGGGAACCCCGGCTTGAAATCCTTGATGTGGAGCAGTGGAAATCTTCCCGGGAACTTCTCGAAATACTTGACGGGGTCCTGGCCGGCGTATGTAGCCCAGAAGCAGTCCATTTCGATCTTCAGCAATCCGGGATCGCAGTTCTTCAGCATGATGTCGTAGCCCGTCGTATCGCCGAGCGGCGCGAACTCGTGAAAGTGGGCGTGGTAGCAGAACTGCAGTCCGGCGCTCTGGGCGAGCTTGCCGCACTCGTTGAACAGATCGGCGCGGCGCTTCCAGGCATCGGCGTCCATCACCGGGTTATCGCCGACCACGATGTAGCGGAATCCGTAAGGATGGACCTTGTCCAGCGTCTGCTTCCACGCGTCCACGTCCTTGGGCGCATCGGGATACGTGCTCGGCGCCGTCAGATTCGCATCGCGCAGATAGCCCTTGAGCGTCCCGGCAGGAATGTCGGTGGAGATTTCCACTTCGCGATAGCCGATCTTGCCGATCTTTTTCAGCGTGCCCGCCGGGTCCTTGGCGTATTGATCGCGGACCGTGTACATTTCGAGGCCGATCGGCTTCGGCCACGCGAGTTGTCCCGCAGCCCACAGGTCCGTCGCCATCATGGCCGCGCCTGCGCATACGCCTTGCGCGGTTCTTTCAAGAAACTGCCGGCGAGTCAGCATCGTGATCCTCGGTTGCCCTCAACAGAGCAGAAGCCATTTAACCGCACTGGTCCAATCCGGGTCAATCCAAACCTGAGCGGCAGCGGCAGCGCGATGGTCTCAATCCCGAGCGCAGGCTCGGGCGCGGCCGAGAAGTAATTCGCGTTCGCGGGCGTTACGGGCGAGCGATGCGGCGCGCTCGAATTCCGCGCGGGCTTCGCTATTGCGTCCGAGTTTCGCGAGGAGATCGCCGCGAACGCTCGGCAGCAGATGATAGTCCTTGAGCGACGGCTCGGAAGCGAGTGCCTCCACAAGCGCGAGTCCGGCCGCCGGGCCCGACGCCATCGCGACCGCAACCGCGCGATTCAACTCCACCACCGGTGACGGTGACACACGGGCGAGCTCAGCATAGAGCGAGGCGATGCGCGCCCAGTCCGTCTGGTCCGGTGTCCGCGCCCGCGCGTGGCAGGCGGCGATCGCCGCCTGAAGCGTGTAAGGACCGGAGCCGCCGCCAGGTTTTTCGGCCTTCGCGAGAGCGGCGAGGCCCCGGCGAATCAGAAGTTGATCCCACAGAGCGCGGTTCTGGTCGAGCAGCAGAATCGGCTCACCCGATGCGCCGGTGCGCGCTTTCAGGCGCGACGCCTGGATCTCCATCAGCGCGACCAGCCCGTGAACCTCCAGCTCCTGCGGAGCGAGTTCAGCCAAAACGCGGCCGAGACGCAGCGCTTCCTCGCAGAGCGCCGGACGCATCCAGTCGTCGCCCGCGGTCGCGGTGTAGCCCTCGTTGAAGATGAGATAGATGACCTCGAGCACCGACGACAGTCGCGCCGCGCGATCCTCGCCGCGCGGAATCTCGAAAGGAACGCGCGCCTCGGCCAGCGTCCGCTTGGCGCGCACAATGCGCTGCGCGAGCGTTGCCTCTGGAACGAGGAAAGCCCGCGCGATCTCATCGGTGGTGAGTCCACCGAGCATGCGAAGCGTCAGCGCGAGGCGCGCTTCGCGCGAAAGGACAGGATGGCAGGCGGTGAAAATCAGGCGCAGCAGATCGTCGCCTACGTCGTCGTCCAGCGCTCGGTCCAGATCGCTCACGGCTTGTTCCTGCCGCGCGGTTACGTCACGGCCAAGCTCCTCATGCTTGCGCTCGAGCAGCGTCTCGCGGCGCAGCAAGTCGATGCCACGGCGCTTCGCCGCGGTCATCAGCCACGCGCCGGGATTATCGGGGATGCCCTCGGCAGGCCAGCGCTCGAGGGCCACCACGAGAGCGTCTTGCGCGAGATCTTCCGCAAGCCCCACGTCGCGCACCATGCGCGCGAGACTGGCGATGAGCTTCGGCGATTCGATCCGCCAGACGGCGTCGATGGTGCGATGGATGTCAGGGGTCGGTTCGGCCACGCTTCCAGATTACCAGTGTCTGGCGTACTGAAAGCATGGCCGCGTGGACTGCACGCCTGGATCAGGAGTTTGCGCCCTGTGCTTGCGTGCCTGCTGGAGCCTCGTAAAGCTGGCGAATCTCGCATTCGCCGTCGCCGGTGTTCTGCAAAAACTGCCGGGCGCGCTCGATGGCTTCTTCCCTCGATTTCGCGTTAAGGATGGCGAATCCACCGATGACTTCCTTGGACTCGCTGAACGGCCCGTCCGTGACCGTGATCTTCCCGCCGGCGCGACGG
Organism: Terriglobia bacterium; assembly: GCA_030037755.1. Lineage (GTDB taxonomy): Bacteria > Acidobacteriota > Terriglobia > UBA7540 > UBA7540 > Gp13-AA77. The sequence goes on along the minus strand of JASHQD010000338.1, from coordinate 2,697 downwards.
ACGCGCGCGCCCATTGCGCTCGGAAAGCACCCCTCGGTGGCCACAAGCCATCCGGCCTTCATGGCTTCCTCGATCATCGCATCCATCCGGCACATCTCCTCCTCGGACGGCGGAGTGGTTCTCTCTACAGTTCTAACAAGGCTCAAGAATCGCATGACAATGTCTCCTTATTCGGATTTCGCCCGCCCTGCCGCCGATTCGCTGCCGGCCGGTGTTCGGGCTTCATTTGGCTCTCAACGACCTGACGAACGATGGTCAGTGAAATCGACAGCGTGGGTCCGTGACGCGCGATTTCATGATCGAGCGCCCTGGTCCACAGGTGCCAGAACAGGTTCGTCGCGGCCGAGTACACCATACTCGACGCCCGGTCCTGAACCTCGCGCACCTTGCGGGCGCCCGGCGCGCAGGTTGCAAGAATGATCAGCAGGATGAGAATCAGTGCTCGTCTCATGGCTTTGCCCCTTTCCGTCTCACGAAGTTCAGACGGTTCCAGTGGGCGGTGGTGTTAACACCTATTTATTGCCTTCAGAGAGGATCTTGCCACGCTCGCGCATCCGCTCGATGGCCTCGCTATGCTCCCCAGGTCCGAGTTCGACGAGCGCCTGCTCGAAATCCTCCAGCTCGTAGAATGGCCGGATTTCGATCTCCGCGTCTTTGTGCGGGCCGTGAGGGGCCGGCGCGCGCCTGGCCCATTCGATCGCCTCTTCCAGCGATTTCACCTGGACGATCCAGTACCCGCCGACCAGCTCCTTGCTCTCCGTGAAAGGTCCGTCGACCACCGTGGGCTTGCCTTCCGAGAACTTCACGCGCGCGCCCTTCGACGTCGGCTTCAGCCCGCCGAGGTCGAGCAGGACGCCCGCCTTCATCAGCTCTTCGTTGTACTTACCCATTGTGGAGAGCGATTCTTCGCTGGGCATTACGCCAGCTTCGGTCTCTTCGTTGGCTTTGACGATCATCATGACACGCATGGGTCTCTCTCCGCTAAGTGTCGGGACTCGATTCGTCCAAGCGGCCCCAACATCCCGGAGTTGGTTTCATTTGGACGACGAACGAGGTTCGCTGAAATCGACAGCAACGTCTACTTCTTGTTTTCGAATGTCTTGCCGAGCTCCCGGGCGCGCTCGGCGGCTTCACTGGGAGCGAAGTCGTCCACCTCAAGGAAAGACCGGATCTCAATTTCGGCGTCCTCGTCCTCCCCGCACGGAAACGGCGCGCGCTTGGCCCACTCGATCGCTTCCTCCAGCGATTTGACCTGAAGGATCCAGTATCCACCGACCAGCTCCTTGCTCTCGGTGAAAGGGCCATCGATTACGGTGCGCTTGCCCGGCGAGAACCTGATGCGCACACCCTCCGATGATGGCCTGAGCCCGGCAACATCCAGTAGCACGCCGGCCTTCATCAGCTCCTCGTTGTACTTATTCATTGCGGCCATCAACTCTTCGCTGGGCATGACACCTGCTTCCCAGTCTTTCTGGGATTTAACGATCATCATGAAGCGCACGAGGCTCTCCTTAAAGTGTTGGAACCCGCCTGGCCGTCCAACAACTCAGATTTGGTTTTCATTTGGATGACGAATGGGATGGCGCTGGATCGACACGCGATTTTCAGGAGCCGTCAGCCATCACCCTTCGGCCATCAGCTTTCAGCCGTCAGTTGCGCCTCAGCGATCCTCGTAGGCGGTCAGGAATTCATCTCGTGAGACTCCTGCCTGAGTGCAGATGGTGCGCAGCGTCGATGACTTGACTCGCGGATGGTTTGGCATGGTGAGTGGCTCTCACGCACGATCCGAAATCCGAGTCGCTCCAAGGCCCGAATGACGCGTTGCTTGGAAGCATCAACGGGGAACTTGGGCATCAGCGTTCGACCAGGGCTTCAGCGACGAACGCGTCCAGAACAGGGGGATCGGCATCGAGCACGTCGGCCCCGAAGGTCTCCACGTGGAAGCGTATGGCCGAAGTGGCATCGGCCAAGGCCTCATCGTAGGAGTCGCCCTCACCGACGATCACGCCTTTCATTCCCAGCGGGTAAGCTACGTAACCATCGGGATGTTTCTCGACCACGATCTTTACTTGTCGCACCGATCACCTCAATTACGCTCGTCGTACTGACTACAGCTTAGCTCACTCCTTCGTGATCGTCTCGTCCAGGTTGAGCATCACGTTCGCGACCATCGTCCATGCGGCCTGTTCCGCAGGGTCGAGCGACGCCTTCTCGTATCCCTTGATCACCTTCGCGGCGGCGGCGGGATCCTTCTGGAACCGGGCAAGCTCCAGGTTGTAGAAATCCCGAATCCGGGCGAGTTCCTGCTGGGCCGGCTCGCGCGAGGTGCAACGCCGGAATCCATAGACGACGCGCTGGTCGACAGGAGAGGAATCGGCGCGCGAGCTCGATTCACCGTCGGCGCGCGGCCCGTGTTCTGACGCGTGGCTCGCGGCGAGCTCACCACCCGTTGGTGCGGCGGGGACCTCGGCGCTGGAGCTGGGACCGATATCTTCCATCATGTGCCTTCCGAGCGCTTGCGCGGCCTCGAAGAACGCCGGATCGTTCAGCGTGGTCAGCGCCTGCAACGGTGTGTTGGTGCGCACGCGGCGCACCACGCAGAATTCGCGGCTCGGTGCGTCAAACGTGACCGCGCTGGGATAGGGCGCGGAGCGCCGCACGAAGGTGTAAACCCCGCGCCGGTAGCGGTCCTCGCCC